>JBEIPE010000183.1:0-6093 GCA_040377215.1 Halobacteriovoraceae bacterium | reverse complement strand
TTGATTGTTCACCACGGCCGCCATCAACGACGTTGGCTTCACTTAAACTCTCTGATTGGAGAGGTTCGGGGAGGAGATTGATGCGCCCTTCAAGATAGCTCGCGACCTGAGCAGCTTCGGGCAGTTTGCAAACACCATCCGGTCCAACTGTAGATTCAAATTTGAGCCATCCACAATCAGGTGTGACGTGTTCTTGGCACCAATGCCAAACGTGCGAACGGCGCATACCGTTTTGAGCTTGTTGCGGAGCTTTGGTGTAATCGTTGGTCCACATCCAAAATTGTGAGGGACCACCACGACGTTTGAGTTCTTTCAATTTTCCATGAACAACAGACTCAGTATCTTCGAGCCATGTAACTAGACGACGACTTGCTTGAACCATGCACTCCTGCGCTTTTGGACTTCCTTCTTCGTGTTCCCAGAGGACACGATCAGGATAGGGCGAGCCGGGACGTGCATCATCAAAAGGCCAATATTCAAGTCCGCCAATTCGGAATCCATTGATACTAGTATCCAAAGTAGGTACAGGTGCTTGCGCCCAAGCAGAGAAGGTCGTGAGAAATAAGATGGCGGTCACTAAGCGCATAGATATCCCTTTAAACAAAAATCTCATCAACTCATCGTCATTGGAGGAGAGAACTGTAGTTCTTTAGTCTTCAATAACAGTGGTTCTGGTAGCTTAGTCTCTTATCCTGGTTATCGGCCCAATTAGCTCAACTAAAATCGTTTTTTACCGATAAGACTTTAATAGTTTCGAGGGGGCGGGGATGAAGTTTCTTTTTGGTGTGCTGCTTACATTCCAGTTTATCAATTCACCTGTGCACGCACAGTTGGGTGAGAAGCCCGTGTTCAATCATCTCAAACATGCGACGGATGTACTCACTTCACAGCAAGCACGTGTCTTCACAGATGCAGCTGAACAGATGATGGATGAGTTAAAGATTGAAGGCGCCAGCAAATTTCTTCAAAGCGCGAACTATTCCTCTGAATCAGAAAAGAAAAGTGCCATGGCCATCTTGAAAAAGACAGGCCCAGGTACAACGCCCGTCTTCAAACGCACTAAGACGGATGAATGGATCATGCAGGTTTATGATCAAAAAATCAGCATGAGCATTGTTGATCTCTACAAAAGACAAATCGTTATTAATGGTCAGACAGTTTCATATGCCAATGAAAGCATTGAGAGTTTTGAGAAACGTGTGCGCACTATGCTCACGCCTGCCAAGACGACTTTATTAAAACAACTTTGGCAGCACATGGCGATTTCTGAAGCGCAGGCGATGGAGCCAGTCTCAGCCATTGTGATCGTTGTCGTAGCCGTTGCAATTTTGGGCACGGCCCTCTATTACATTCACTATAAACCGAAAGCAGCCGTCGCCCGCCTCGTAGAGTCTGCGCTCGATCTCAAAGCAAAAGCTGATGCCTGTGAAGGTGCTGGGCAGAATCGCCAGAATTACGACAGCACACATGCTCTGGCCGGGAGTATTGCCAGTCGCTCAACCTTAAACTCACTGACTGATTCTCAATTGGTTTTGCAAAACGAACTTCGCAAAAATCTGGCGGCTTCAAATGAAAGCGTAGATTGCGAACAAAGTGTGCGTTCGGCCGCTGATCAAATCGGCATTGATGTTCCTTCTCCTCAGATGTTGGCGACGGCTCGCGTCCGTCGTGAGGCCCGTCAAAGCGTTCTGGGTCCTGAAAGCGAGACTGATGTCACTGGTGCACTTTTTCAAATGTGCGGAGAGTATCAGCGACTCTCTAATTGCATGAGCCAATTTGTCTCCCATCATGTGGATAATGGAGAAACAATTGAGGAGTTCGGTGAGAGTTCACCCAACTTCTCGCGCTACAGAAACGCAGCCGGTAGATAGCACCAGGGCCCTTTCGGGCCCTTCTTTTTTTCTGATTTCTGCCGATAGGGCAGACTCATGTCACAAGTCGAAAATCTAGAGCATAAAATTGATGAATTGGTGCGTGCCCTTGGCGGCATTGAACGTTTGCGTGAGCTTGCTCGTCTCTCTTCGCTCGACCATCTCGTCAACCTGCATCTTCTCAGTCATCTCACGAAGCTAGATAAGATTGAAGGGTTGGATAAGCTTAAACAACTTGATCAGCTGCAAGAACTCAAAAAACTAGATGCTTTGAAAGTAATGGAAAAACTCGACCAGCTCTCTCAGCTTGGTGAGCTTAAAAATCTTTCACAACTCTCTGAGCTTTCAAAACTTTCTGAATTGCAAGAGATGCAATCGCTCAAAGAACTTAAGCAGCTTGAGGCCCTCGGGCAACTTGATAAGTTGAGCGAACTTCGACGTCTTGATGCTTTGGGTTCTTTACAGAATCTGGGTGGCCTTGAGAGGTTGGATCACCTCAAGTATCTGGAGAACCTCGATCGTTTGAATGAACTCACGGCCCTCACAAAACTAGATGCTTTGGTCGGTTTGGGCGAACTCTTAGAGAAGCACGCGGATAAATTTGCCAAGCTTCGTCACTTAGAAGCGTTGGATAATTTACCTTTGCTCGATCAACTAAAAAATCTGGATAAATTAGAAAAACTCGATCGACTGGATGAACTGAGTAGGCTGGATGAGTTGAAGCAATTAGTGCAACTCACAGAAGCACCACCAGCGATGCCGATACCTGCGGCTGAGCCTTCAATTGTTTTCACTCCAACGCGTAAGAGTCTGCAGGACCATGCACTCTCTTTTGGGCTTGATTTACTACGTACGATCATTGTTGCTGCTTTGTTGGTAGGTTTTTTGCTACTACCGCAAGGACGCAAGGTCACAGAGCAAGCAGCAGCTTTCTTAGGTTTTGGTCAAGGCCACCAAGTGAATTGGGCCTTGCAGGTTTTAGCGCAGTCTACCCCTGAGACATTTCCCCAGTACTGGTCAGATTTTCAGCGTCGTCTAGAAAGTGAGATACAGCTAATTTTTGATTTTCGCGCGCCTTGGTCTCTGCAGCAGCGCTATGAAAAGCTGCATGGACTCTTGTCTTATGATTTTAACTACCAAGGTCGTTCCTTGCGTGATCAAACGAAGCAGGATCTTGAACAACGTTTGCTGGATGTCGAGGCTAAGTGGAGAGAGCGACTTATACTAGAGATTGGCCAGGTCATGCTTCGTCAGAACGATAACCAAAAGCTCGCTCTTTGGAATCAACTCAAAGATATGGCGGTGGGTGGGCGCTGGGAGGATTTGTTAAAAATCTCGCGTGCAAACCCAGAAGATAGATTCGCTAAAGAGAGTGGGGTGATTGCTTTGGTACATTTGCAATTGAGTGATCCCGATAACCTTGCAAAGATTATGGAAAGTTCACCCTAGGCCATTTCTTCCCATGGGGCATTCTGGCCCCGCTCTCACAGGGCGCATTTTGCCCTTTTTCTCCTCGTAAATCACAGTAAACGCGTTCCTTACACTGGTGCTTGCGCTTGGCCTAGGACATGCAAACATTAACCTCATAAGAGTCAACCAGGATGGATGACTCGAGGGAGACTAAGGATGGCCGAGAAACCTTTTGCATGGTTTGTAACGTGTTTGTTATGGGCCGGCCCGGTGTTTGGATTTTCAGTTGCGCCACAGATTAATTGCCCAACCCAAGTGCGCGCGATCGCCAGCGAAGTGAGAGAGCCGGAAGGCGCTACCACCGGTTTGAGCAAACAGACAGTTGTCTTTGCGATTGAAGAATCAATCAAAGGATCAGCCTCTGGAAATTTAGAAGTGGAGCTTCTGAAGTTTGGTCCCCTGGTTGTCGAGATTGGTAAAGAGTACTTGGTACAGATGAATCAAGGAAAGCTCTGCTGGCTGGAGTCGGTAGAATAAAACGGGAAAGGACGTCCCCATGAAAAAGCTCATCGTTTTCTGTTTTACGCTTCTCGCTTGGCAAAACGCCATGGCTTACCGAATCACCGAGGACTTTTCCAAGGGCTTCTACTGGTCATCATTCCCAGTGAATTTCATTGTGATGGATACTGATGCGAATCGCATGCAGATGATAACCAACCTTGCAAAGAACGCAGTTCAGGAATGGGAAAGCACCATTACCGAAGGATTGTGGAACATCACTTCTCAACAAAGTTCTCCGACATCAAACAGAAATATTATTCGCTGGTCGACGAAGTTTGGCAAAGAGACCGGTCTTTCTGAGAGCACAACTTTGGCGGTAGCGATTCGCTACACGCGAGGTCCTTACATCGCTCGTGCTGAGATCATCATCAACGGCAACCATCCAATGAATAGTTTTGAAGAACAACTCAACACTGTTCTCGTGCATGAGCTTGGCCATATTTTGGGTCTTGATCACTCGGACAACGGCCAGGCCGTGATGGCACCTACACTGCAAGTTCCTTATTATGGCCTTCATTGGGATGATCAGATGGGAATGGACTACACGGTGGGCGAAACGAAGCGTCGCCAACTGATTGGATACGTATCTCCGTTGTCGTCTTCCGGAGAAACCACGGAAGAATCACCTTTGAGCTGCGGTACTGTTGATATGTCAGGGGGCTCATCAGGTGGTGGAAGTGGGGGGAATCCGATCTTTTCACTCGGGCTTGGGCTGCTCTTAGCACTTCTTGCATTGAAATCACCGTTCAAGGGCCGCGCCGCTTAGACCGATAAGCCTGGTGTGAATAACCCAGGCGAAACTAACGAACTTTTCTTTTTTTGGATCTTGCTAGACGACCGTCTAGACGAGGTCTACTACAACACCGCAGCGATGTTTGCTGCCCGTGGCGTGAAACTTCTCCCTATTAAAATAGATCAGGTCTCCCGTTTGGCCGCACTTAGCGAAGTTGGCCATGTCACCGTGCTGTGCTCGACTCGCAGTAGTCAGCAGTACGCCGTGTTTAACAAGCGCGTGGCCCCACTCTTGAGCATGCTCCTTCGCCAAGAACGCTTGAGTCTTTTCCATTTCTCTAGCTTTCAGAAGCTCGATCTCGGCTCGAAGTCATACCGTCAGAAAAACTATTTCTTCCTTAAATACCCACTTAACCTAGAAACTCTCTGTGATAAACTAAAGAGGTTCCATGAGTTGAGGCTGAATCGTGCGCGCGTCTGGCCAGGTGGCCGTCGTGCCAAGGTTCCAGGTCTCGCGGCTTAACGCCATAACGAGAGAGCGGTATGAAATCCCGTAAAGACGAAATCACTCAGCGCTACCTCCTGCTTTTTAAGTTGGACGCTCACAATCTCTTGCAAAGAATTAAATCTCGTCGCAAAGAGTTCGTAGATATCTTCGCCATGAGACGCACGCGCGAACACTTCACATGGGTGTTTGCTTCTCGCTATGATCGCGCCACGATAAAGGATCTTGCACACTGTTCCAGCGAAACCATTGCGGCCCTTGATCAGTACTACGGTCTCGTTGATGAGATGAAGTGGTATCTCTTTCAAACTGAAGACATGCCTAACACAGTGGAAGAAACCATTTTTCGTCTGACAAAGCGTCTGGATAAATTGCATTCAACTCTGGTGCTTTACCTCGACGCGGAGCTGTCACTTGATGAACCAGTCGGGGTGACCGGCGATGCGATTGATGAGGCCGTTGCTGAAGGCGGGGCTTTTGATTTGAAAGAAGCTGAAGATGGCGGATTGTTCAGTGAAGAAGGCGATGCCATCGCGTTCCCGGAAGACGAAGGTGATGGTCAGAATCATGCTTAAGAGTCTCATTTATTCTCTGCTTTTCATCTCAGCTATGGCGCAAGCTCGCCAGCCGTTGCCGGCCAGTCGCTTTGAGCATCTGACTGGCATCAAAATGAATTCTGAATCCAAGTCAGCTTGGGATGCTAAATACAATCGCCCTAATTTTGTATTCGGCAAACGTCCTGCTGATTTCTTGGCCGAGAACTATCACTACCTTCCTTTTGAAGGAACGGTTCTTGATATGGGAATGGGCGAGGGCCGTAACGCTGTTTTTTTGGCGCAAAAAGGTTTCAAGGTCACGGGCGTGGATATTAGCTCAGTCGCAGTGAAGAAAGCCCATTTGTTGGCCAAAGAGTACGGAGTCAAAATCAAAGGTGTCGTTGCCTCGATGACTGACTACAAGATTGCTCCAGGCAGCTATGATGCCATTATCTGTTTCTACTACGTCGATCGCGGC
>JBEIPE010000168.1:0-6365 GCA_040377215.1 Halobacteriovoraceae bacterium | reverse complement strand
TGGCGGCACCTCGAGGCCCGCCCAGGGCCATTTTCAAACGGGTGAAATCAACGCCTGGCATTGCCTGGACATAAGCGCGCAACTGGACCCGCCACTCTTCCATGGCCGTCTCGCGCTCCTGAAGAGGGAGGTCGGACAGGAACTCTTCTGTTTTCAGAAGGAAATCCTGAATCTCCTGCTCGGTTATTCCGTTCATCACATGTCCTCGTAAAGACGCCAGTATAGCACTAGGCAATAGTGAAAAGCGAAGCACAAAAGCCTCAAGACGCCCCTCAGGAAGCCGATGAGAAAGGGACGTCACGGAGGTCATCACATGTCTGAAAAGAAAGTTTTTGATTTTGAAGCTAAGCGCCGCGAAACCATCGAGCAGAAACGCCGTTCTTTTGAACGCGTGGTTTTTGATGAATTCTTGGGCGTTGACGCCATCATCGACGACAATGGCTCAGGCCATCCTCTGAAACTCATCGATATCTCTGCTGACGGGTGTCAGTTCCAAATTCCCTTCAGCGCTCAAGCCAAACATAAATTCAGCACAGGCGCAGAAGTCACGCTGAAATTATTCTTCACCAAAACCAGCTTCTTGCCTGTGGTCATCAAGGTTCGCCGCTCAAGCGAATACGTGGACTCTAAGGGTGACGTGTACTGGCGTTGCGGTGGAGAGTTCGACAAGTCTTTACCAAGCTTCAAAGCTCTCGAGAGTTTTGTGCAGTTCATCTACAAGTACGCTGAGTTCTCGTGCCACGACAACGCCGCACACAAAGTCTACTTCCTCTAATCGCCAAATAACATTTCCAAGACTAGAATGGGGGTCCTTAAAGGACCTCCATGAAAGTCGCCGTTTTAGGCCCCTCCAAGCACGCCCTCCAAATGACCCGCGAGCTGATTCAGCTCGGCGCTTCCGTGCGTTTGTTTTGGCGGCCTGTGCTGGATACCCAAGAGCTGATCGATCTTCATCAAAGTGGAGTCCTCGTCGCCGCTCCTTGGTTGCAAGTGAGCAAACGATTTTTACTCGCCGGTCAAAAGCCGGCGACACAATCTCGCTTCGCTGATTTGTTTCGTGTGAGCTTCCAGGTCAATCCAGAACCGATGATCGAGCAAGGTCTCACTGAGCAGCCGGATGTGTACCAGAAGCTCTCGCAAGAGTTTGTGGCGTCACTGAAGAGCCAACTAGAAATGTTCGAAGACGTGGACGTTGTCATCGATGCCTCACCGGGTGTGGGCCGTCGTGAATTAGGTCCCGGTGCGCCTGCCATTGGCGAGTCACGCTTACGTGAAGGCACCGTGGCTTATGGTGATGAACAAGACAGTTGGAGTGCGTGGGCAGGGGAATCTCAAGAGATTGCCGTGGTGGGCGATGGCGCCCAAGCCGCTCGTGTACTCACCGGTCTTAAGACCTGGTGGCAGCAACCCAACAAACGCATATTCCATATCAGTGCGACGGCCACACCCTTTGAAAAATTCTTCACGGAAGATCATGGGGAACTTTCACAGCAACTCGCTGAGTTCCTCGCCATGGCCAATCACGAGCACCAAGAGGCCGTGAAGACCTGGCAAGTGGCTTTGAGCGCGTGGCAAGAACTGGATGATTTCATCAAGGCCAAAAAGCCCATGCCTGAACAACCGATTCCACGTTTGGTGGTGTTCTCAGGACATATCGTGAGCGCTGTGGATCAACTCGTCGATAAGACCCGCAGCTTCCTCACCATCGAGACATCGCCTTTTGTGACTGGTCTCGTGCAGCCCGAGAACAACGGACTTGAACTTAAAACTATCGGTGTCGACAAAATCATCGGTGCCACGGGCACTCGTCGCGCTCATGAGAAATTTGCTGGGCTGGCCTTGCGTCTCTCGGCAGACTTGAAAACCTCGCTTGATCCTCAGGGTAAGCACGAAGAAGTGGGCTTCTTCACCCTCGCGGCTGAGACACCGACAGCAGGTATTTTGCGTGAGCTGCAACAACTCTTTTCGCCCAAAGGATCTAATACATGAAGTATGGGATTTTGCTTTTGCTTCTTGCTGCCTGCTCAACGCCACCTTCGAAGAACGTGGACATCGGGCCATTGCCTTATCAAAGTGCCGGAACTGAGCAGTTCTTTTTAGCCGAGCTTCCAACGTGGGCCAATGGCAGCCTCAGCGCTCAGTGCGCGCGTACCTTCTCTGTGCGCTTTTTGGATCACGGCCCACTGGAAAAAATCCACGCACTCTCATTCAATCAGCGTGTGGAGTTACAAACTCAATTCAATCGTAAATGGAAAGAGCGCTACGCCGCTGGAACGGGCAGTCTGACTCCGCAAGAAGAGTCGGTGTTGTTTCTTGAGTCCCTTGAACAAGTGAAAGGTGGATTGAAGGATCTGCGTTTCCCGGCGAACCTCCCGCTCAACATCGTGTGGTGGGATAATATTCAAAACGAGAAGTACACCAAGACGTGGCTGCAGACTCTCGGCAACCAGGGCAATCCCGTGGTGCTCGTGAGTGTGTGTACCGATGTTTCTGGAATTGAAGCGTGGATCGCTGCGAATGGCCTGGAAGAGTACAGCTTCTTCAGCATGGGTGCCGAAAGCTTAAACCCAACAGCGGCAGACAACACCCTCAAGGCCGGGCCGATGATGCCGCTGGATGCCTTTTTCCCTCGTGAACGCACAACTTTATGGGTCGCTGGTTCTGTGCCAGCTGAATTCCCGTCAGGCTATAATGTAAAAACCGTGGAGGATCCCAATGTTCGGAAAAAGCGTTAAGAAATCAGAGCACAAAGAAGACATCGAAAGCGTTGAAGCTATTTTTCACACCACCATGGGAAATTTCACCATTGATCTGCATGTTAAAGAATGCCCAGAGACAGTGTGGAACTTCATCAACCTCGCCGAAGGTCGCCAAGAAACTGAGAAGGGCGGAAACTTCTACGACGGTCTCGTGTTTCACCGTGTGATCAACGGCTTCATGATTCAAGGCGGCTGCCCTGAAGGTTCAGGTCGCGGCGGTCCTGGTTACCGCTTCGGTGACGAATTCAAAAAAGAACTCCGCCACACTGGCGCCGGCATCTTGTCGATGGCAAACGCAGGCCCAGGTACCAATGGCTCACAATTCTTCATCACACTCGCTGCGACTCCACACTTGGATGGCCGTCACACTGTGTTCGGTGAAGTGGTTGAGGGAATGGATGTGATTTCAAAAATTGGCCGCACGCCAACGGGCCCGGGCGATCGTCCGAGAGAAGATGTACGCATCAATAAAGTCGAAATCGTTCGCGGATAGTTAAAACGATCGATAAGCCGTCATATTCGTTGTCGCTGGCCATCCCCTCGCTGCGGCGTAGTTTTCACTACGCCTCACTGCGGGAATGGCTGCGCTCCTAGAATCTGAAGGCTTCTTGATCGTTTTTGAAAACCAAAAGGTGCCTAGCTACTTCCGCCGGCGGAAGTGAAACGCAAGAAAGCTAAAGCTTCGGCGTGAGATTATAGAAATACACCATCAGATGATAAATATCCGTCGGTGGTGTGACAGGATTACCGTCTCCCGCCAAAGCATTCATCTGCGCGAGATATTCTTCAGTCAGCGCGCGTGCTTTTTCGATATTCTTTTGTGAGAACGAAAAAGTCTCTGTGTTACCAAAGCGCATAGTGCGTGGTTGTTGCTTGAAGGCGGTATGGGCCTTGTCGGCCATGATCTTGTATTTTTCAATGACATCATCCAGCGAGTTCTTGCTGGTGACCAAATAACGTTTCTCTTGCTTGTACTGGCCGTTGGCATCGAGGGAAAGCACACCCGTGGCCAAGAGATCATCAATGGCGCCTTGAGCTTCGGCGAGAGTAATCCCCAAGCGCGTAGAGGCTTCTTTCGCGGAGAAATTTTCCAGCTCCGTCATGGCCGAAACAGGGAAGTGATACCACTTACTGATCTTATTATAATTCTCCTGCTCGATCTCGGACATGACAGCAGGACGAGTGACTTGAATCTGGCGTTCGAGTTCTTGGCGAATCTCAGGGTCTTTAGTGCTCTCAAGTTGCACGAGCAACAACAAGCGACGTTTTTCCTGTTCTTCGAATTTGAGTTTCTTAGAAACTTTCAGTGCAAGCTCAGAAGAAAAATTTCTTTTGCCGGCCAGCACGTTACTGAGTGCCACATGAGAGATGCCGAGGAATTTCGCAAAGGCCCGCATAGAGAAGAGAGGGTTGGCGTCGGTTTTCTCTTTCAAAAGTGTTTTGAGGTACTGGCGGTAATCGGTTGATTGCAAAATACTCATAGAATAATTCTTTCGACCTGCAGTTGAATGGATTCGTTGCCGTTGTAGCGGTTGATGCCAATGCCAAACTGGAGAGTGAAAGGAGTGTTACTCTGTTTTTGGAACACTTCATCTGGCGACGGTTCGTTCCACTTCCCGAGGTAATTAAAGCTGATGCCGGCAAAGGTTGATTGCGGGTTTTTAAGAGGAGAGAAGGTCCAGCGTACATGGGCATCTTTCAGGATGCGGTAGCTGGCGAGCTTCACGCCGGACATACGGAAGACGGGGCGCTGGTTGCCATTACCAAACGGCTCGAGGTGAGCGAGGTCACGCACTAGCTGCGGTGAGATGTCTTCAGGGTTGAGTTCAATGTCCCAATGCTCTTGGCGAGTCCGCAAAACAGCAGGGAGCTTGGCGATGACCTCACGCAAGCGTCTTTGAAACTCAGGCACATTTTCTTTTTTAAGTGACATGCCGGCAGCGGCCTTGTGGCCTCCGAATTTGATGAAGAGATCTTTACACTGCTCGAGGCAGTCAAAGATATTCATTTCGCCCGCGGCGCGCGCTGAACCTTTCACGATGCCAGGCTCTTCCGCATTGGTGAGCACCACGGCCGGTGCATGAAACGCATCTACCAGTTTACTTGCGACGATGCCGACGACACCTTCGTGCCAATCTGGTCGGTAAACAACGTTGACCACCATGTCGTCATTGATGTTTTTGCGAACTTCTTCTTTGGCGCCTTCGACAACTTCCGCTTGGATCATGCGACGGTCGCGGTTGGAAATTTCCAAATGCTGATAATGCTCACGGGCCTCTTCACGAGTTTGCGCGATGAGGAGCTTCAAGGCACGCTCGGGGTGATCAAGGCGGCCTTTCGAGTTGATCATCGGGCCGATGTTGAAAGAGATTTTTTCGCTGGTGACGCCGTCTTTCAGTTCTTCCGGCGCAAAAAATTGCAACAGCCCTGGATAAGGACAGGTTGGGATCTGTTTGAGCCCATGGCGTGAGAGACGCAAGTTGATTGGAGTCAGTACGGCCAAATCACAAATGGTTCCGACGGCGACAAATGGCAGCAGCGGATAAACGCTCGCCACAGTCTTGCCGTTGGCGATCATGATTTCTCTCATCTTCACTGCAAGAGCGAAAGCCACTCCCACACCTGCGAGTGGGCGAAGAGGTGAGTCTTCTGGTTCATCTCGACGGTTCGGATTCACCACGGCATAGGCGCGTGGAATAAACGCAGCAGCGTCGCGGTGGTGATCGGTGATGATAAGATCAATGCCTTTGGCTTGCGCGTAGTCGGCGGTTTCAGTATTGGAGATCCCGCAGTCCACGGAGATCAAAACTTTCACGCCTTCAGCGATGGCGTTATCAACTGAAACGGGGTGGATGCCGTAGCCTTCCACGAAGCGGCTCGGTTGAAACACCGCAATCTCAGCGCCGATCATTTTAAAGAAGTGCCACAAGAGAGCACACGAGGTGGTGCCATCCACATCGTAATCGCCATACACCGCAATTTTCTCACCCTGTTCAACAGCGGTGATCAAACGCAAAGCTGCTTTCTCGAGATCGATCATTTTCGTGAGATCGGGAATGTCTTTGAGATTCCAGGAGAGAAAGTCTTGCGCCTGGGGGCCGGTGAGGCCGCGTTTTTCAAGGAGACGTTGCAGAGCAGGATGAAGTGTTTGATCCGTCATAAAAAGACGGTAACAAACTCACCACAGTACGTAGAGCCCTTTGATGAGATCGTCTTCGTCGAGATTGTCGCTGTCTTCGAAGAGCTCTTGGAATTTCTCGTCCTTAGCGTGAATCTTTTCGAAATAATTCAGGGGAAGAAAGGCCTTGGCGCATTTTTGACAGCGCTCAAGTTCGGCTTCACTGGCATTACAGTGGCCGCACTTATGGCAGAGCTTGATTATCAACTTATCTTGTTTAAGGCTGTTGGGCCTAGTTTCGTTCATTTTTCTCTCGCGGGTTGCAGGGACCGCAAGGGACTTATCGGAGAATGTTAAGGGTACTGAAATAAAAAAACCCCGCTTTCGCGGGGTTTCTTAGGGTGGTGTGAGAGACGAATCTTAGCCTTGGAAACCGATCATTGGGGTCGGAGCAGCATTTTGTTGGCCCATTTGAGGCGCCATGGTCT
>JBEIPE010000266.1:0-4064 GCA_040377215.1 Halobacteriovoraceae bacterium | reverse complement strand
GGCCTGCTTAGCAGGGTCATAACTGAAGATAGGATAGAGTTCCGCTTGCTCTTCAAAAATGTATTCACTCTGTTCGGCTTTCGGATCCATCGTAAGCGGATAAACCACATAAGGAATCGTCGAGGCGGCCACTTTAGGCGCTACGGGTAATCGCTTAGAGGTGTCATCAGTAGAGGGCAGCACAGGTGGATTCTTCGTTGAAGCTTCACCTTTAGCAGGTTCGAGAGAATCCAACACAGGAGGAAGAGCTTCTTCTGGGCGATAGGCCACGAGAGAAAGCTCCACATCACCCAGAGAGAATGCATCTCCAGGACCAAGATCAGAGACGATAACTTTTTTACCACCAACCCAGGTGCCATTGGTTGAGTTCATGTCGTAAAGACGAACCTTGCCACCACTGATCTCAAGAACAGCATGGACGGCGGAAACAGCATCACCGTCAATGATGACATCACATGATTCGGCACGCCCGAGTAGGACTCGGCCTGAGCCAATGACGTCACCGTCAACTTTGCTCTTCGCATTGCGGGATTTAATCCGGTACAAAAGCTGGTTGGGTTGTTTTTGAATATCCACGATCAGTCCTTTTGCTTAACGAATTCCACTCGCTGACTTACGGATTTCCGGCAGGAAATCTTTTCGTTCAGGGAGTCGGTTTGCGTAGTCTTTACGAGGAGACGGGTTCACAGAAAGATCACCGGGAGCACCCGCCTCACCTTCTACGCCAATTTCTTCGAAATCAAATTTTTCAAATTTCTTATATTCGTAGATAACTTTACGCTTCACTTGCGCATAGCTCGTGCTTACAAAACAAAGACTGAGGAGAACCAAGAGAATCTTCATACTATTCCCCAAGAAGGCGGCGTATACGGGCCGCATATGATTGATCTGCATCACTAACGTCAGTTGCTTGTAGGATATCTCGCGCTAAGGCTTCTTTACCCAATCGATGGGCCGAGAGTGCCATCGTCAAACCCACATCAGAGCGACGACGATCTTTTTCTGGAATCCGATTGAACTCATCCCAAGCATCTTGCCAACGGTTGAGCTGTGCCAAGCTATTGGCAAGACCTGCACGCACATCCACATCAGCGGGTGCCTCATCAGCGAGGCCGCGGAAGAGCGGCAACGCCTCATCGGCAAGGTTATAACTCAAGAAAAGATGACCTAAGTTAAAACGTGGTGTCTTAGTAAATTTACCGTTCTTCAGTGCACGCTGGAGCGCCACGAGGGCCTTCTGGTCTTGCTCGTTCTTCTCGTACATCACACCAATATTGTTCAGTGCTGGGACGTACTGAGGAGTGACCTCGAGGGCCTTGTTGTAAAACAAGAGCGCCTTTCGTTCATTGCCTTGTAAAAGATAACAAGTCGCGACTTGGTTCCAATAGGTCGGAAGATTTTGATGAGTGTCGTAGACGCTCTCAGCAACTTTAAAAGCCTGCTCGAAATTTTTAGCGTAGCAACTGCTCATCATGACAACGAGCGGATCTTTGCCACCTGTAAGCTTTTGAATGCGGCTCAAATCGCGAGCTGCCGATTCATTTTGCAAGGCCGTCTGCGCGCCCTCTTTGGGACTTGGATAAAAATCTTGTTGCGGAGAATAGACCAAAGGCTTCTGGCGATTGAAATCTTGGTTTTTAATAACGACGCCAGCGGCCGGGTCAATGCTTGTCTCAGACTTATCCGATTTCGACTCGCCACCCGCGCAAGAGGCTAGCAGGATGAGAAGAGGTAGGTATTTCATTGTAGGCCTCCACGATCCATCAAGACCATTGATCCCATAGAACGGTATTGAGGGGCCAAGTCAGTTCCTTGGGGCGCAAGGAGCTCACCATTATCAACCGACAGAATGGTGTTCTTATGAATAAGCTCAGCAACTTCAGTACGACGACGTTGCGCCGTTTGCAAAATGGGCGTCCAGACACCGGCCATCGCCTTACGGAAACTTTCCACATACTCTGGTGGTTTGCCTTCAGGAGTAAAATCGCGTAATTCTTTGGCGAAGCTCTCATAGGAATTGATCAAAAGTTTATAAGCGCGAACGATCCCTTTACCTGATCCTGTTTGCTGAATTTCATTCACGTCAGCTGTCAGTGAATCAAGAATAGCCAGTTTTTGCTTAACAGCTTGGTTAAACTGTTGCTCAGGAAATGCCAGTGTCATGCCATCCAGCTGCTGCTTCTTTTGTTCAAGACGCGGCATAAGTCCCATCGCCACGAGATCAAGAGCTTCAACAGGAATATCCAAATTCTTCGCTTTAGCGTCACGATAGATAAGCATAATCTTTGCACCCAACTCTTGGGCCCGCGCCGTATCGCCAGCGCGCATGTGCGTTTGGCGAAGAGCTTCGAGGTGAGTGATGGCAAGGGCCGCTTGAGTTTTACTGTTGCTCACCGGCATGACGGTCTGCTCAAGTGATTCCCAGCGCTTGTTCTTTACGTACTCTTTCGCGAGCTCAAGCCTCACTTCGTTCAGTGTCGTCTCATCAATCCCGCACTTCTGGCCCAGGGTCAGCACTTCTTCTGCGCGATTCACCTGGCCTTCGGCAAGCCACAGGAAAGCAGAGTTCTTAAATGCCGTATTCTTCGCAGCTACACCTTCAGAACACAGCTTAGCGACAGTTCTCATGCCCATATCCGCTGATTGCTGGAAGCGCTGACGTAAGAATAAATTCGTACCAATCGTAAGGAATGAAGCGGCAAACTGCTTAACTTCTTTGGCAGACATTTCCTGGAGCGCAACAACGCCCCATTTGTAACTGGCCGCTGGATCACCCGCTTCATAGTAGAGCGCCGCTAAGTTATAAGCTGCGTTAGCTTTTGCTGACGGTGTGCTTTCTGCGTTGTTATAGACTCGTAAGTAGCTCGTCAGGGCCGTGCTCTTGTCGCCTTTATCCATGGCGGTTTGAGCGCCTTCAATTTGAATTTTTGTCATGAGCTGACGGAGGGCATC
Source organism: Halobacteriovoraceae bacterium (assembly GCA_040377215.1). Taxonomy (GTDB): domain Bacteria; phylum Bdellovibrionota; class Bacteriovoracia; order Bacteriovoracales; family Bacteriovoracaceae; genus UBA6144. The sequence continues at coordinate 1,112 of JBEIPE010000266.1, read as the reverse complement.
TGCGTATTTTTTGGAAACTCGATAAGTCCCACCATTAATATCAGCTACAAAAGACTTAACTTTATCGTAATTCTTTTCTTTGCGAGCTTGATCCATCAACCCAGCGAGCATCGATTCCTGAGTTTTGAAATCGTCAGGGAACGCCTTTGCGTAATCTTGCAATACCTTCTCGGCTTCTGCTGTGTTTTTGCGGTCCATGTGGATTTTATAAAGCTTCTGGCGAATAACTTTTGAACGCTCAGACTTACCGTCTTGAGCGATGGCCGCTGTATAAACTGGCACATACCATTTATCCGCTTCAGCTGCAGGAAAGCCTGGTTGACCCAAAGAAGCCAACATACCTTCCATCGACTGAACTTGAATCTTCTTATTTCCTTCTTTAACAGCGGCGCGATGTGAATCCTGATAGGCCGTTAAGGCTTCAGGATAGCGTCGAGCGGCATAAGCCGTTTCACCTTTAAAGAAAGAAGGTTCAGCTGATTTGTTCGGCTGAAGACGAGCGAGGAGTGAGAAATAGGATTCGGCTTGGACAGCACGAAGCTCACGAGTCCCTTTGACGTTCTTATACATTGTTGCGGAAGCGGCTTTCTGTAGTTCTGCTGCACGCTTGGCGACTTGATACTGCAGGAGCTTATTCTGATCTTCATCCAGAAGACCCTTCTCAGACATGGCAACCAGCTCTTCGGCGGCTTTTAAATGAAGAGCATTCTTTTCAAATTTATCAAAGAGGTCCATCTGAACCATCAAGATCTCAATACGAGATGCGGGTGTTTTTGAAAGTTTCTCCGCTTCGGTAATCAGCTGCTCAGCTTGTGTGAACTTACCCTGCGGGATAAGAACTTTGGCAATTTTAACGAGGTGACCAGAGAAATCAATTCCCTGTGACTTGTACCAAGCTAGTGCTTCATCCGTACGACGAGCGTCTACGTAGAAGATACCCAAGTCGCGCTCAACGTAATAGCGCATGTTGATGTAACGCTGATCGGCTGAGCGCTTGTGAATTTCTTTCATCAAGTTAATGGCTTTGTCGTAGCTTTTAATGCGGTAGTAGCACCACGCCAAATTGAAAGAATCTTTTGTCCACCAAGTCTCATTCAATTTAGCAAGAGCGC
>JBEIPE010000164.1:0-6582 GCA_040377215.1 Halobacteriovoraceae bacterium | reverse complement strand
GAGGCGTACACTTTCATTTCCCAGAGTTTGAGCCAATCAAACGCTTTTTCCTGATGAGGGAAATTTTCCTTCTCCAGTACGGCCCTGGCCGCCCTTGGACCGTCCTGCCCACTGAGGTTCATCCCTTGCTGCTTGAGCCACTTCTCAAAGGCGTGCCACGTTTCCTGCCGCTCACTGTGCGCTGAACGTGGCACACGTGTGCGCCAGTATTCCCAGAACCAGTAGCCCAGAATGCTGACAATCAATACCCACAGCCCTGCCATGTAGAAGGTGCTGAGATCCCAATTCAATTTTTCGGCCCATGAGCGCTGTTGCTCGCGATCGTAGTCTTCGCTCCAAACCAAGAAACGATAATTGATCGAGTCTACCCACATCTGCGTGTCGCGCACCCAATTCGGCAAATCACGCGGATCAAAAAAGCGGCCGGCCGTACTGCGCTGACGGAAAAACTCCACGCCATCGAGTTCGGCCCGTTCTGGAACAACCCAAAGGGTAGGGTCCACTCGCTGCCATCTCTCTCCATCCCAAGCTTCTACCCACACATGGGCATCGTCTTCGGTCACGCTGTAATAATTTGAGATCGAGTTAAACGAACCACCTAGATAGCCTGACACCAGTCGGGCGGGAAAGCCCCAAGAGCGCAGCACCAGTGCCGTGGTGGAAGCGTAGTGAGCACACCAGCCTTTTTTTACTTGGAAAAAATTTGTGAGACTTACGACTTTGCCCGGGGACAAAGAGTAAGTGAATCCTTGGGTCCGGAAAAAATTCGCCAACGTCGTCTGGGCTTCAGCGAGATTGCCGCCATTAAATTGGGCAAGGCCCGCAGGCAGCTTGCGTTTATTAAGCGCGTTCAAATTCTCTTTCTCAGCATGTTTCAGCAGGGCCGGTGCGCTGAGTGTGCCAGAGGAAATGGCCGTGTAGCGACGAAGAGTGCGATAAGCGGAAAATCGCATGGTGGCATTGTTACCGGCCGGTGCCTGTTTTTGGTTGGCCTCCCACCACTGCGGCCAATCAAGTCCGAAAGCGCGACGAGCTTCCTTTTTGTGAATGATATCTTGCCGCCACCAGTTCGCGCCGGGAATGCGGCCGTTATCCGCAAAGTTGCCCCAGTCCTCATCACGGGGAATCGGATACCAGTTCCAACCATCATGGCCCGTGAGCGTCATACCTCGCCAATAAAGATCTCGTTTCGCTGGTAGAGGAGTCACAGTCGCATGAAAGGCCAGCTCACCCGTGGTTCGCAACTCACTGACATCACCCGGGCGCGCTTCTTCCGCAAAACCCACTTGTCCTTCCGGTGCTGGTTGCGGTGGTGTCCAGAGTCCGGCGCTAAAGCGTGGTAAGAGAAAAAAGAGAATCGCGGCGAGCGGTGCGGCCCGCAAAACCCACACCCATAGTTCTTTCCAACTCACGGCCACTTCTTCGCCAAGACCGCGCACCAAGGCCATCACGGCCACAGCACAGCCGCTGATGGCACATAAAAAATAGAGCGGCGTTTTGACGAACAAAGCCCCTGTCGCCCACAACAAAAATGTACCCAACGTGAGCATGCGCCAGTCACGGCCATTGCGCGCTTCCAACATTTTAAGAGCGACAACCGCGAGCAAAAGATTCAATCCCATTTCGGGATTCACATGGCGTCCATGTTTGACGAAGGCCAACACAAACAAAACCAAACCCGCAATCTTGGGTACAAAGTCCGGCAAAGTGCGGTGGGTGAGTCTCACAAGAATGACGGCGGCCACTGTCACAAGTGTCGGCAGTGTGACCTCTTCCCAAACGAGCGCAATGTACACCACCCAAGAGACGGCAAATAAAACCAAAGGATGGTGCCAAGGATAACGTTTCATCCGTTATCCTCCGTCAGCGCACGCAAAGATTTTTGTCGATGGAGAGCTCCGCTATCTGGTGGCAGTGTCTGGCCATTCATCTGAAGCGCCCAACTCTCCTGTCCGCGGTAATGCTGCTCGATCATGTAGGCCAAGCGGCCACGGGCAGTCTCGTCACCGGCACCCCAGGGCCATTGGTAAAATGCCCGTTGAGATTTTTCTTCCACAAATGTTTTCGCATGCGGGGGCAAGCCCCGCGCCATGGCCTTCCAAGCGATGCGCGTCGGTGAGTCACTCTCTTGGTAACGACGAAACTCTCCCGGCTCATCCCCGGAGTGAGATTCAAAAGCTCGCGACTGGCCAAGACCTTCGTCCCAAAAACGATTGGGCACACTGCCCGGAACTTGTCTGGGATAGACCCATGCTTCGGTAGGAAGTTTGTGATAGCTCCAGGCACGAAAAAGTCCAAGCGGGTAGGTGGAGGTTAATTTGACGTGAGTGTTACGCCACACTCCCCGTTTAGAAAATTCCCACGCGCCATGGGCCTCACCTTCCGTTTTTTCTGGCAAAGAAAATTCACCAGCAGGACCGTCGCCATCCCAATGCAAAAAAAGTTTATGACGGGCACGAGAACGCTTCGCCTGCCACCATAAACGCCAGGGAGCTGGCTGGCCTTGATGCTGGTCTTCCACCAACAACACATTCAGGCGGACACCATCTAAATTAAAATGGGCCTCCATCAAAAGCACAACCGTGACGGCAGAAAGAATCATGCCGAGAGCAAGACAAAGATTGTTGGTGTAACCCCAGCCCATGAGCATCAATACAAACAACGTGCCCATCCACCACCAACCTTCAATGGTCGGGCGCAAGTAAACCTGCGGTTTACGACGGATGCGTTGATGGATGAAGCTCTTCAGGCCCATGCTAGATCACAGGAACTTTCGCTAAAAGTGCGCGACCCAAGCGATGCTCTTCAGCACAGCCGGCCTCTTGCAAGGGCAAGCGGTGACCCACAACCGCCGCAAAAATACGCTGCACATCTTCTGGCAAAACATAATCGCGACCGTGAGTCCAGGCCCAGGCCCGGGAAGCACGCACCACGTCCAGTCCAGCACGAGGAGAAAGCGGACGCAACTCAGTTGAGCGGCGTGATTCTTCGAGCAAACGCAAAACATAGTCGAGGACAGCGTCCGAGGTTTTAACAGTGGCGACTTCTTTTTGAATGGCGAGGATTTTTTGTGGCGTAAAGAGCGCGCTCATTTGATCGACCACATCACGGCGCGAGGGACCGGCGAGCAAAGCTTTCTCGGCTTCACGTGGCGGCAGTCCCATAGGAAATTTCATCAGGAAGCGATCCAGCTGAGATTCCGGCAAAGGGAATGTGCCCGCCATGCCGCGAGGGTTTTGCGTCGCCATGACAGTGAACGCCGCCGGTAGGGGATGGTTCACCCCTTCTACAGTCACGACTCTTTCTTCCATGGCCTGCAGCAATGCCGATTGCGTTTTTGCTGGCGCACGATTCAATTCATCGGCGAGCAAAAGTTCTGCGAAAATCGGACCCGGACGAAAATGGAATTGCTGGTTCTCTGGGCGATAAACTGAGACACCTAAAATATCACCTGGCAGAAGATCGTTGGTGAACTGAACGCGCTTCATTTCAAAGCCCATGACCCGCGCTAAGAATCGCACCAGTGTGGTCTTGCCCATCCCTGGCACATCCTCAATCAAGATATGGCCTTGGCAGAGAACAGCGGTGAACGCCAACAAGGCCTCGTCGCCTTTGCCGGGCATCACTTCGAGGGCCCTCTTGTAGAGGTCCGCTAAATCAGATCTGAGAGCTTCCATGCTTCTTCCTTTGATCTAACTATTCTAAAGGTCTCGAGGGGAGGGTGCCCAGTATTCTTGCCAAAGATCGCTAAAGACTCGAGATTAAAAATGCTTTGGGTGTTTGAAACGCGGCTACCTTATGGAATTTCAAGCAATCGTGCATTTTGCTCAAGTTTTCTGTTGGCCAAAATTCCGCTGCGTTTAGAATGGTTTTTATCCGGAACACTTGCTGAGGAGGACCGTTTGCGCTTAGTAGCTTCAGAACAATTTAATGAAGGCCTGATTGGACAATACCGCGATCTCATTCACGAAGCCGTATTAGAGAGTGAATCAGATCATAAGACCCGCTTGAACATTGGGAAGCTGAATTCAAAGCTCCAGGTGATTTTGAAAGCCGCTGCTTATGATGGCTTGCCGGAAAACGTCGTGAACGATCTCATCGACGATGCCATTCCTGCCTCAAAAGTCGCCTAGACTCAATTTATAATTTTGATTTTGGTCGCCGGTTTAAGCCGGCGACCCGACGATTAACGTCAAATGCCGCCCAAGATTCCATCCTCGGGCCACGTTTTTTATTTCAATTTTTCAGCATTAATCTAGAACACAGATCATGTCATACGCATCGATGAAATACGTCGTTGTATGCTGAACTTCCCAGAATCTTTCGACGACACCTTGAGGTGTAATACGGGTGTTACAGTATTCATTGCGTGCAATACAGTATGTCCCGCTTGTTTTCTGTCCAAAACAAGTCGAATTGTCACCAGGCATACATGTCTCCGTATCTCGGTATGAGCCGGACGTGCATGCATAAGAGCTAGTGGTGACTAAGAAAGTCATAAACCCAAAAACTGCAAAGTACTTCATCATTATATCCCCTAAGTTTCTAATAGATTTCAGTATCTATTAGATTGCTTAGGACATTCATCGGAGATGTTTCCTCTTGCAGAGAATAGTTTCAAGGCAACGCCTAATACCGATTCTACAACAACACTCGTAACTTTCCGTTGTCTACTTCGCTTCAGAGAAAAGTGATTTATCAACAGTAGCAATATGGCACTGTGAAAGATTGAAATGCGCCGGACTCCTCGTATACTTTATTAGAAAAAACTCGGCTCAGAGTTTTGAACTTTACGCTAAAATAGGCGCATGAAACAGGCCATCCACCTTGATGAGGATCGACAACACTATCTCATCCTGAAGGACCTCTTTAACACTTTCCTCCACGTCAATCTCATTCACTGCTCCTCGACAAAAGAAGTGGTCGAGCTGACTGCGTATGTCCACGACATCAATCTTGTGATCATCACCGATGAGCGCTCGGCTGATCAGGCGAGCCAAAGTTTGGCAACGCTGCGATCTTCGATGAGTCTTGTTTGTGTCTCGAACTCCGTCTCAGCATCCTCGCGCATCATGCGTCTACAAGCGCCTGCGAACTGGGAAGACATTCTCAGAGTGAGCTCCTACGCATTAGGGGTTCCGTTGCAAATCTCTGATGTAAACGATCTTGCTAATTACTGCACGCTCGACCTGAACCTGCTGGCCCATCTACAACTTCTCCCCTGTGAGGTGTACGGGGAAAACACATACTCAGAGCAAACGCAGATCACCCAGCTGCTCGCGATGGGGACAGCGGTTGAAGGTGAAGTCCTGCGCGAACTCCTGGAACATCGAGTTGAGCCGCTCGTTAAGAAAAACGACGTGCAGCGGTTTTTGAATTTTTCAGTGGAACAATTGGCACTGAAATTAGCGGTTCAGCAGCTTCCCTCGACCGAACGCCTCACGCTGAATGCGGCGGCGTTCTTAGTCATCAAAAGAAGCGCGCAGGAGGGAGCGCTGGCCACCGGCTGGCGAGATCTCGCGTCCATGACCGTGGCTTCAATCTGCGAGAGTTTGTTTCTCAAAGTTGGAGGTGAGTCGATCCTTCTGCAACTTCAACAAAGGAGCTTCACCTTAAGCTATCAACACTGGCACCTCACGACGCTCATCAGTCGATACATTCTTACCCATAACAAGCTCTATGATTTAAAACACCTTCAAACGATTTGTCTGGTGGCCTGCTACGCCAACATCTATCTCGAGGAACCCCGTCACTTACTCGCTTATCGGGAAGAAGACATCTACTCGTCGCACTTCACTCCCGAGGACCGTGTGAAGCTGCTGACAAACGCGAAGAAAGCCTATGAACTCCTCGATGTTCATCCCGAGGTCGACGATCTTGCTCGCCTTATCTTATTGGAGGCGGGGGAGTATGGTGCCAAGATTAACACCGGTGAAAAGCTCACCAATCTCAGTCAAATCTACATCGTCGCGGACTCTTTCACGAAGATCTATCTGAGTCCGGATCTCCCTTCAAATAAAGCAGAGATCCTTCCTATGCTGAGTGCCCGCTATCAGGGCCCAAGCTACCAAAAAATTATTTCGGCACTGGAGCAGAAGTACATCCACGCGTAATGAGGCTAAGGCTCTTTCGAGGTCACGCATTTGATGTCGAGGTTCTTCAGATTCACACCGTAGGCGGGGATTTGCAGCGCTGTGATGCGAGCCTTTTTTTGCTGAATATCTGTCGCATGGCCAACGATCACGTCGCCTTGGTCGTTTCGCACGGAGAAGCTTCTGCGCAAGAGACTGTAGTTGAGTCCACGGCCATCAAATCGGGCAATCTGTCGTCCGTTCAATATGACAGACCCTTCGCCATTCTCAAGGTCGCGCACACTTTGGAGCTCGCCTCGGAATTCGATCTTGTCCGACCCCTTCGTCCCCACGCAATGTCCGCGACGCATTTCTGCGAAGGCGCTAACGGAGAAGCTGAGTGTGAGAAGAATAAGAAGTTTGTGCATGTTTTCCTCGATGAAGATGTTCTGACTGGTTGGTTAGACGTAACCTACTCGACATGCACTACTTAGAAAGCTTTGTTGAAAAT
>JBEIPE010000292.1:0-3614 GCA_040377215.1 Halobacteriovoraceae bacterium | reverse complement strand
GTGAGACCGACGTTATGACCGATCTCATGCACGAGGCTTGCGACCATCACCGGGATGGGGAGCATCTCAACCACATCCCCCGTTTTTCTGTAGAGTAAATCCAAGTTCACAAAGATCGGTGCATCCTGAGTTAAACCGGTTTTTGCCAAACGGACTTCGGGATCATGTTCGGCATCAAAGAAGCCTGGATTGTTTTTGCCCGAGAGGAAAATAAGTTTGTCGGCCTTCATCGCCTCGAGACGTGACGCTTGAGCGATGAGCTTCAAAGGAGCGACATCCGCTCCCGTCACGAGACCGGCCTTCAGTGTTTCTTGGATAAAGTCGGTGAGCTGAGTAAGAGCGTAGGTAAAGTTTTGTTCGGCCAATCCACCACCGTTGCCGATGATGTCACCACCACCTGAGCGTTCGACTTGAATGTTGCGGATAAGATCTTTTATCAGCATGCTGGTGCATGTGCTCTTGCCGCACACTTGCACGCGCTCAGTGAGATCAAGAGGCTTGGGATCAAAGGGGCGATCCGTGGCGTGGGCCACACCTAAAGTCAGCAAAGTGAAAAGTAGGGTTCTCATTGCAAGCGCTCCTGAGGCGACGTTTCAGTCGTATGTTCGAAATATTGTAAGTTGAGTTGGTACACGCGGGTGGAATCTTCCACGGCGTATTTCTCGTTCATCATCTCGATGAACTGAGCGATATCTTTTTTGACGTTGGTCGTTTGTTTGGCATCTGCCCGCAAAGTGAGTCCCATAAAGCAGCGGTCCGCCACTTTTTGTTCTTCCAGGGCTTCGCGAGCACGATCGATCATACCCAAGTGATGTTGCACCAGAGCTTGCGAAGGAATATCACTTGCAGTGCTCACGGCATGGGCCGATTCCAGCTGGCCGGTCTGAGGATTACGTTGAATGAGCTCCAACGCCAACAAGTGGTCGATGGCCTTCTTCATTTGGTGCGGACGAATCTTATGACGTAAACGGCGGCACACCCATTCAGCGTCTTCGACGAATTCACCGGTGGCAATCAATTGTTTGATGACCATGCAGTACCACTGGGCCACCGATTCAAAAGCCGAGAGACTGACCACTTGGCGGCTGACTTTTCCAACGCTCGCGACGAGTTTATCAATATCCTCGCGGGTTTTTTCGCTGGATTTGCCTTTGTGCTCGAGACGCTCAAGCTTGACCTTGAGACGCAGGAAATTGCCTTCGGCGCGATTGAGTTTGAGTTCGGTGATGAGCTTCTCGACCAATTCACTGCTGGGGACACGATCGCCCTTCAACACCATCGACAAAAGGCTGGGAGACTTGTGACCTAAGCGCTGCGCCCAGCGAGAAAGGTTCGGGCCTTTCTGCTGGTAGGGACCGTTGGGCATCATCACCTTGGTGAGATACTCGCGGTAGTCGTTAAAATCAAACAGCGACGTGTTCATTCGTTCTCTCAGTCACACAAAGGGATCGTATAAGGCTTTTTAAATAAGGTTCTTGGCCCGGATTCGCCACCTTGGTCTTGCACTTCGAGTAAGTAGCTGACGGGGATGCGATAGGGTTTGTCTTCGAAAGCGCGGCAGAAAAAGTTGTCGCCCTCTTGGACGTAGTCCTTGCATTCACGCTGGGTGATCATGCGGGGCTGACTCAAAGGGGAAGTTTCGTAGCGATCACAAACCCATTCCCAGAAAATATTATCGCCTTGGCGGACTTCTTCTTGATGGCCGTCAGCGCAGAACTCTACATCTTTGATGGATTGGAAGCTTTCACCATCGGCCGAGAGACAGGCGTTGAAGAGGCCGCCGACGGGATTAAGTTCTGAGGGCTTCAGCACGATGTGATGAAAGCTGGCCTCGATTTTTTCCCAAGAAGAATGAATTGATATGCGTTGAGCATAGGTGTGCGTAGAGAGGAGGACGAGGATTAAACCAGCGAGGAGCTTCATGGGGGGACTCCGTACCTGTGAAATAGAGTTGTGTTTTATGTGAAAACTTAAAAATGCGCAAATGATGCTTATGTCTTTGTAATTCTTACTCAAGAAGAGGGCCCCGGGGGAGGGGGCCCTCTGATGAGTGGAGGTCGCGGCGGTGACTATTTCTTGTTAACAGTCACTTGGCGAACCTTAATGATCTCGTCCTTGTAAACCAATTGTTCTACGCAACCAGGCAATGTTTCGCCAGATTCGAGAACGCGGCAGATCTTCGAGCGGCGCATGTCGACGAGTTGGATGGTGCGGTTAACCAGTTGAAGATCCAATTCGAAGTTGTTCTTAGCGAATGACTTGCGAACTGAACCGCCACGCAGGCGCCACATTGGTGAAGCGATCTTAAGGGCAGCAACTTCTTCTGCTGAGAAATCAGAAAGAGGGAAGTTGAAAGTGAGGTAGGCAGATGGAAGTTCTGGGTCACGGAAAACACCTTCAGTGTAGTCGACGAAGACTTGTACTACTGGCTCAGATTCCAAGACGATAACTTCAGTACAGTCTCTAGAAGCTTCACCCCAAGAGTTGCAACCTGGGATCTCGCGGACTTCAGTTTTAGTAGGGATCAAGGTGTAAACCGCTTGATCGATTTTGAAGCGAGAGTGCTCTTTCGCCACAACAGCGCTGTTGCTGTAGTTGACTTGAGCGAAGGCTGAAGCAGAGGCAAGGGCGATGGCCAAAACGAGCAATTTCATAAGGACTCCTGGGAGGGGTTAATGTTGTAACAAATTGAAATAATTACAATAATTAGATCAACTTGTTCACAGTTGCCCGCACACTAATTCACAGAAATTTTCCTGAGAAGTCCCAATCGTGCGTTGAGTAACGAATGTTTTCACGGCCGTGAACAGGCCTAGAGATTTTGGCGAATGGCCTTGGCGAGCTTTTTCATGAGTGCTGTCTCTTTCTCGTCTTTGCGCTTGATGAGATACACCGGGTTTGTGCGCAGAGTTTTCGTTGTGAGATTGATTTCTTTGAGTTTGTATTTCGGCAACACGTAGCGATTGTGAATTTCAATTACAAAGCTGGGCAAATACGCCACACCCGCGCCACGGCGAGCGATCTCGAGTGCAGACTCCATCAGTGTCACCTTGAAGCGCACGTTGCGAGGCCCGTAGCTGGGCTGCCAGCCGTCGAGGCCCTGTGCTTTCGTGGGTGCACCACTCAGTGGCTCGACCGGAATCACAAAGGGAATGTCAGCGAGCGGCATACCTGTGAAATTTTCTTTGATGCCATAGACACCCATGTGCACTTTGCCCAACTCAAGATGATCCAGGTCTTTGTGGGGAATCGCCATGTAGCTCAGTCCCACATCGATGCGCATCTCAAGCAGCGCCTGTTCGATTTTTCCGGGAGTGAGTTCATGGAGCACGAGATCGAGCGGATCAGAGAACTCCGTCAGGAGTTCGCCTAAGAGATAAGTGGAGAATACTTCAAAAGTGCCCAGACGCAGTTGTTGATGCTGAGGGGCGCTGCCTTTGGCAAATTGTGTCAGCTGAGAAAATTCATGAAGCAGCTGCTGGCCGCGTTCGGCCAATTTTACGCCTTCTTGCGTGATGACGATGCCCCGTCCTGCTGGACGCAACAGCTCAAGGCCGGTTTCTTCCTCTAGGATTCTCATGGATTTCGACAGCGCCGCTGGAGAGAGGCCTAAG
>JBEIPE010000143.1:0-7338 GCA_040377215.1 Halobacteriovoraceae bacterium | reverse complement strand
TCTCTCCCGCCATCTTAAAATAAATAAGGCCACCTTCGGGTGGCCTTTTTATTTTAAGAAGTCTGAGCTGCGATACGAGAACCCGCAGTGGTGGCTTTCAGGATGAAAGTCTGTCGCGAAGGACAGGAGTCCGAGAGCGACCGAGTTATGAACAGGATGTTCTGTATGTCGACGAAGGCCTGGATGGCCGAGAGTCGACCCCGTCTCTCCCGCCATCTTTAATAAAAAAAGCCACCCTCTGGGTGGCTTTTTTTATGTCTGATTGCAAGAATGCCTCATGAACATCCGTCTCGCCCAAACATCAGATGCCCCTCTCCTCTGCCGAGCCGAACAGGCCATCGCTGCACGCCCAGGTCGTCTCGTCTCTCAGCCGGATGAACTGCGTGTTGAAAATTTTGTGACGATGATAGAGAAGTCCACGACTCGCTATATTGTTGTTGAGCAGAACAATGCAATCATCGGTCACGCCTTCCTTGAGCAAATGGGACTTAAAGCGGTAGCGCATATCATGCGACTAACAATTGCCGTGCATGAAGGTCATCAAGGACAAGGTGTCGGTAAGTTGATGATGACCCATCTTATTGATTGGGCCAAGAGCACATCGCATGTTGAGAAGATCGAACTGCATGTACGCGCAGTTAATCTTCAGGCCATCGCACTTTATAAAAAAATGGGCTTCGTGGAAGAAGGGCGACTGAAGAAGCGGATCAAAATCAGCGAGACTGAATATCTCGACGATCTCACCATGGGACTCCAGCTTAAATGATTCTCACTACAACTCGACTCAAACTTGTTCCTCTGCACATCGACCATCTCGCCGATTATTTCAAGATCGTCAGTAATCCAGACGTGATGAAATACATCCGCAAAACTTCTGACACCATGGAGGCGGCGCAGACCGCCCTTGAACGCTACACCTCTTACACACTCAAGGCCCCGGGCCTCGGCGCTTGGTCTCTCTATGTCAAAGAGACCAACGAACATATTGGAGTGGGCGTCCTCATTCATATGGAACTTAAAATTGAATGCGGCAAAGTCGAAGTGGGTTATCAATTTCGCCCAGAGCATTGGGGCAAGGGTTACGCTCAAGAAGTGACCCGTTGTTTAATTGATTATGGCTTCAATAAGTTGGGGCTAGATAAGATTTATGGCACGACACAGGCGGGCCATGTGGTCTCACAAGCAGTCCTGCAGAAATGCGGACTTACGCCCATAGGACGCATTGAAGAGCATGGAGGGTCTGAAGCTTTTATCATCCTCTCTCCCCTTCGTTGACACCAATGACCCTTCGGGGTTTAAAGCCCCTCATGAAAAATCTATTTGTGCTTGCGACGCTAACTCTGAGCCTTAATGCTTTCGCGACTGATCTTGCGTGCTTTATGGATCGCCCTCTCATCACACCTAATGGCGCTAAAACCGCTGTGGTGATTACGGGCGTCGATGCAACGGGGCCTGCTATTGGCGAGTACCGCGTGCGTATGACACTTCCTGATCAGAACACCATGAATAACTTTGAATTGAATACGGCCGGAACGGAATATGAAGCCGGCTTCTCGAATGAATGTGACAATGAGTACACCATCACATTCCCAGCTAAAGCTTTCAAAACTCTCATCGAAGATGATCCGACGACAGCACCGATTCGCGGCAAAGTTTTTTACTCTGACTCGGAAGGTACTAAGTCGAATTCGGCGATTACTTGCCGTCGTCTCTAGTTATTTAAGAAAATTGATAATTGTCTGCAAGGCGAGATTACGTACCTCGTCTTTCTCCATGAGCACTTCGTGCTTACCTACAAGCGTTGTGGCTTCACACTGAGCGGCCTGACGACAAAGTTTCTCCATCTCTGAAGACTCCGAGTATCTTTCGTCAGTGGCCTTAATCACACGCAACGGAAGTAGCAACTGCCCGTAGCGCTTACGCACTTTCTTGGTGCCTTTCATAATCTCATTCACCCAGCGGTTGGTGACTCCACCCAACTGAGTTTGCGGAAGCTCACGAAAGAGATCCATCCACATCGTGTAACGAACTTGCGAGCTAGTAAATTTGTTCGAAGCGAAATCATCCACTGGACTGTAAGGCTTCTCACCGATGGCGAACTGCATGCCACGGCCAATGGCCATTGAGCCCAATACGATTCCATGGGCCACTGCATATGGATATGGCTTGGTGAGAATCTTAAGCATCGGCGAAGTAAGAACAGCACGATCGACCAAGCCTGGATATTTCTGCAAGAAATCAGCTGCGATACCGCCGCCCATAGAATGAGCGAGCATATAGGTTTCGCGGCAGTAGGTTTGTGAAACAACTTGATCGAAGAATGTTTTTACGTCTTGTGCGTAATAATCAAAGTCGTCCACATAACCACGATCAATCTGGGGCATAAAGCGCTGAGAGCTGCCTTGACCGCGATGATCCATCAAGAAATAGACCAGCTCGCCTTTGAGCTCACTATCGTTCAGTGAGTGCACCACTTCGGCGTATTTTTCGATTTGTTCTGAACGACCAGGAAGAATCACTAAGCAGCGATCGGCCGTCGGAGAGGATTTCCATTGAGCGGTGCTGATGGTGATATTTTTTGCACCAACGAAAGTGCTGCGCTGAAAGCGCTTGAGCAGAGGCACGATCTCACGCTGATAAGCGTTGGCGTAGTCAGCTTCCGGGATGGCCCAAGCCGATGTCATCATCACAGCACTCAACAGAATCAAAATCGATTTCATCGCTAGCCTTTTTTCTTCACCATCGTGAGAATCGTCGCGATCGCTACAGAATCCCCAGTTTCATCGTAAACATCGACGAGCCATTTCACGATGCCCTTGGGGATATCTTCTGGGGTCTTTTTCTCCTGATCGACCTTCTCTTTGCAAGTGAATTTCACCCCAATGGTGGCACCCGGATAGACCGGCTTAATGAAGCGACACTCATCAAGTCCGTAATTTAGCAGGACCGGACCTTTAGGTGGGTCGACAAAGAGCCCCGCAGCTCGAGAAAGAATGAAATAACCATGGGCCACGCGACCGGTGAAAATCGTACCTTCCAGGGATTTTTCGTCCATATGGGCATAGAAACGATCCCCTGAAAGATCAGCGAAATTCTCGATATCTTCCATGGTCACAAGATGTTTTTCAGTAATCAGCGTATCGCCGATTTTGAGCTCTTCGAAATATTTACGAAACGGATGCACATCAGAGAGCGTCTGCTTGGCCCCATATTGGTACTGATTGGTAATTTTCGTAAGCGTTGTGGGACTGCCTTGAATCGCTGTTCGCTGGAGGTAGTGCATAACTCCGCGCTTTCCTCCCATCTCTTCCCCACCGCCGGCACGTCCTGGACCACCGTGCACTAGCATTGGCATAGGAGATCCATGGCCTGTACTTTCTTTCGCACAATCCGCATTCAGTACAAGGATACGTCCATGCATATTAGCGGCACCCACCACAAACTGCGTGGCGATATCATCATCCGCAGTTGTAATTGAACACACGAGAGAGCCAAGACCCATGCGAGTGAGTGTAATGGCATCGTCGGTAGTTTTGTACGGCATCAATGTGCACACCGGACCAAAGGCCTCGATGTGATGACAGTCAGTGTTTTCAAACGGACGCTCATTGAGGAAAAGAACCGGCGAGATAAATGAGCCCTTCTCAAGACCTGCAAATTTCGTTTCAAGATTTCCGTAAATCATTTTTTGGGCGCGAGCGAGCTGCTGAATCTTCTCTCTGACTTCTTTGAGTTGAGTTTGACCAGCGAGTGAGCCCATGCGCACACCCTCTTTCTGCGGATCGCCGATGGTGACGCCATCTAATCGTTTACCAAGGGCCAGTTGCACGGCTTCAACAGAGTTCTCTGGCACAATCAAGCGGCGAACAGCAGTACATTTCTGGCCCGCTTTGATGGTGATTTCTTTGGTAGCTTCTTTTATGAAGAGATCGAATTCGACACTGCCTGGCTTCACATCCAGGCCAAGAACCATGGCATTCAATGAATCTGCTTCGAGATTGAATGGCACCGACTCTTGCACCAGACGGGGATGCGCTTTGAGCATTTTGCCGGTATGAGCTGAACCGGTGAACGTCACCACGTCTTGATTCATCACATGATCAAGAATGCCATTAGCCGAACCGCAAATAAGTTGCAGAGAGCCTTCCGGAAGAATTTTTGAAGCGATGATTTCTTTTGCCACAAGTTCCGTGAGGAAACTTGTCACTGTCGCTGGCTTCACTATGGCAGGGACGCCGGCAAAAAGATTTACCGCAATTTTTTCTAGCATACCCCACACAGGGAAATTGAAGGCGTTGATGTGGATCGCCACGCCTTGCTTAGGCACACAAATGTGATGACCAATGAAGCTTCCCCCCTTGGACATCTTCGCCATGTCCCCATCAACGTAATAAGGCAGATCAGGGAACTGGCGGCGCAAACTGGCATAAGCGAACAAATTGCCAATGCCGCCTTCAATATCAATCCAGCTATCAACCTTCGTCGCACCGGTGGCGTAACTGAGTTGATAGAAAATGTCTTTCTTCTCCATCAAATGCATGGCCAGTGCTTTAAGCATGCGCCCGCGCTCTTGAAAGGTCATCTTACGAAGAGCCGCGCCGCCTTTAGTGCGCGCGTAGTCCATCATGTCGCCGAAGTTGAGACCTTGTGAACTCGCCGTCGTGAGCGCTTCACCGGTAATGGCATTAAAAAGAACTTGGCCATCGCCAAGGCCTGGCGTCCATTTTCCAAGGGCGTAGTTTTCTAGCTTCTGCATAATCGTCCTTTAAACTCTTTCAATAATGACAGCGAACCCTTGGCCAAGTCCCACACACATGGTGACGAGCGCATAACGCTTGCCCGTGAGTTGTAACTCCAAAGCCGCGGCATTCAAAATACGACCGCCGGTCATGCCCAATGGGTGACCGATCGCAATGGCTCCACCGTTCGGATTTACGCGAGCATCGTCATCAGCAAGTCCCCACGCCCGTGTGACCGCCAAACTTTGAGCAGCAAAGGCTTCATTCAGTTCAATCACGTCCATGTCTTTCATCGTGAGGCCGGCTTTCTTGAGTGCGATTTCTGCCGCTGGAACTGGGCCAATGCCCATGATGCGCGGCTCGACGCCAGCAACACCCGTGCTCACAATTCGAGCGCGAGCTTTTAAGTTATTTTTTTTAAGACCTTCATCGTTAGCGAGCAAAAGTGCTACGGCACCGTCATTCAGTCCTGAAGCATTGCCTGCTGTGACTGATCCATCTTTTTTGAAAGCCGGTTTCAGAGCTGCCAGACCTTCAAGTGTTGTTTGCGCTTTGATGAATTCGTCTTTATCTACTTTAAGAGCCGCGCCCTTCTTTTGTGGAATCTCAAGACCTACGATCTCTTGAGCGAGACGCCCACTCTCTTGAGCTTTTGCGGCTTTCATTTGAGAGCGGTAAGCAAACTTGTCTTGATCGGCGCGCGAGATATGATCACGCGTGACAAGATTCTCTGCGGTCTCCCCCATGGCATCCACGCCATACATTTCTTTCATGCGTGGATTAACAAAACGCCAGCCAAAAGTCGTATCGAATAATTGCGAGTCGCCGCCAAACGCGGTATTGGGCTTTGACATCACCATCGGTGCGCGAGTCATGCTTTCCACTCCGCCAGCGATGACCACGTCTGCTTCGCCAAGTTTCAACATGCGGGCGGCACTCATCGCAGCTGAGAGACCGGATGCGCAAAGACGGTTCACCGTCTCACCAGGAATTGTGAGTGGAAGACCCGCAAGCAAGAGCGCCATACGTGCAATATTGCGATTATCCTCTCCCGCCTGATTAGCGCAACCCATAATCACATCACCAATGGCTTTGGGATCGAGTGACGAATGACGCTTCATAAGTTCTTTCAAGACATGAGCGGCCATATCATCAGGACGCACATTCGAAAGTAACCCTTTGAGATTTCCCACAGGAGTGCGGACGCCATCAACAATATAAGCATTCATACTAATTCCTTACCGGTGCGATGAGCAGTGCCACGAAACGCAGCGACCAGCTCAAGATTTTGATTGGTGATTTTAACTTCGTACACACCTGTGGTGCGGCCGTTGTGCAGCTCTTCGACTTTGGCGGTGAGCACATCACCGAGGCTGACTTTCTTGATGAATGAGATCTGTGCGTCGAGGGCCAGGGTGATGTTGTTGCGGGAGTTGCAGGCAAAAGCGAAGGCACTGTCGGCCAGGGCAAACGTAACACCGCCGTGAACCACACCAAATCCATTGAGCATGTCTTCACGAATGGTCATTTCAACCGTAGCAGTCCCCTCAGCGATATGAGTCACTTTGAGTTTCATCCACTCACTGAAACGGTCTTTCGCGAGCATGGCCTCAAGTGTTTTCATCGGTGGCACTTAAAATGGTCGAAGGGTTCAAAACAGTCTTGGCATTGATACATCGACTTACAAGCAGTCGAACCAAACTGAGCCAGCATCTTTGTGTTGGTGGATTCACAACGTGGACAAGAGACTTTTGGGTTTTCAAACATACCGGTGCCGCCCTCCACTGGAGGAGCGATGCCATAGTCTTTTAATTTTTGTTTGCCCGTTTCTGTGAGCCAGTCCGTGGTCCAGGCAGGACTCAGCTGCGTGATAACATCAACCATCGCAAGGCCTTGCACTTTTTCGCGGATATCAGCTTCGATGGTGTTCATGGCCGGGCAACCGGAATAGGTCGGCGTAATGGTAATAAGAACTTTATCCCCCGAAACAGCAACATCACGAACGATTCCCAAATCGAGCACACTCAAGACCGGGATCTCAGGATCCGCGACGTCATTGAGAAGCTTCCAGATTTGTTCCGTGGTCACCACGTCATTCCTGGGTAAGTTCTTTGCATCATCTGCATCTCCGAAAGAATGTATCCAAGATGCTCAGTGTGAATGCCTTCCTTGCCACCGGACTGTTTCGTCGAATCGGTCGGAAGGTCTAAGGTCGCTTCTTTAAGGATGGCGCTTACTTTCGCGAGCCAGGCCGCTTTGAAATTGGCCGGATGAGGTACGTCCAGTGCCATCTCATAACTTGCGGTGGTGGTGAGTTCATGGGTCCACATCCACAATTCATTCACAGCAGTTTGCATGCGCTGATGGCTTTCTGTGGTGCCGTCGCCAAGACGAATCATCCACTCAGAACTCCAGGTGAGATGATAGCGAACTTCCTTCAGGGATTTCTCAGCGATGGCCTGCAGCTGTTTATCTGAGCACTTGATGAGCTCTTCACAAAGCAGCTGATGATAGACATCAAAGAAGAACTGACGGGCGATGGTGAAAGCAAAATCGCCGTTGGGCTGTTCAACCAAAAGGTGATTTTTGTACTGACGCT
>JBEIPE010000309.1:0-3411 GCA_040377215.1 Halobacteriovoraceae bacterium | reverse complement strand
GTCATACAAGCAAGGCACGTCTGAACAAGTGGCGAGTGTTACCGCATAAGGACGGAACTGTTCTTGCGGTAGTTGTGAGAGCAGGCGCGCTTGTGGGAAGTTGAGTTTCGCGAGATCCAAATGCAACCAGCGCCCTTGAATGTTGTGGCGAGGGGGAAAGGTTTTTTCTAAACGATCATTTTCGATCACAAGATTTTCGAGTCGGTATTGATTGTTCTCACAGCCTTCAAAGGCAGCAGGTGAGCGATCGGCGAGGGCCTTAGAAAGTGACCATTTGCTCGCATGCCACGAGGTCAGTAGCGGCTGACCTTTGTGCTGTTGGGCCACCCCAATGAAAAGCACCGCCAAAAGAAAGACGGCGACGGGCACGGCCTGAGGGCTTCTGCGCCAAGCACGACGCCAGACGAGAGAGAACCAACGGAGCCAGGTTTCAGGGTGCTTCATATTTTACAACCTTCGTCACTTCATCTGATTTGCCGTCATAGATGACGGCCATGCCTTCGAGCGGAATTGTGTATTGCCATTGATCAGAACCGGCCAGCTGCTGTAGCGTCGACGGGCGATGGCGATAAGCGTGTCGCCAGTAGAGAAAGGATTTCTCCGTCGAGGTCGGCGTGCGGAAAATCGCCTGCACGAGCTTGTTTTCAACTTGAATGGAGTACTCTTCCCAATGAAAAACCCGTGCGTCTGGGCGTCCTTCCAGGGTGGTGATACGGGTAGGTTCTTCTAAAATCTGCAGGGCCTCGTGCAACGAGGTTTGCCCGGGATGAATGTCCCGAATCCCTTCAAGAGGGCCCATTTTATTACAGCCTGCGATGAGGGCCAGCAGGAGCCCAATACATAGTTTCACCTAGGGCTCTTCGGAGTTCTAAATAGTTGTCTTGAGTTCTCCCCTAAGTGCCTTAAATGATGTAAATTAAAGGCTATGGCCCGTCGTTCGAAGCGTACAAAATCCATCCTCAGGCGAGTGTTTCGCTTATTGATCCGTCCACGTGTGGTGGGATTCGTCTTATTAGTCGTGCTGCTTTCGCCGCTCTACATGTACTACTCCCACGATGTTTCTCGCCTCAATAAAGAATGGCCGCACGTCGTTTTACCCAAAGAGAAGGGCGACTCCGCTGATTACGAATTCAAAAAAACGCCACCCAAGTATTGGGTACGTCTGAATCAGATTTCGACCTACGCCAAATGGGCCGTGATTCTTTCGGAAGACTGGGGATTCTATAGTCACAAGGGCGTGGACTTTGATGAACTTAAAAAAGCTGTTGATGAAAGTTTGCACGAGCGACGCATGGTGCGTGGGGCGAGTACCATTTCACAGCAAGTTGTGAAGAACGTTTTTCTTTCGTCGAATCGTTCCGTCATTCGCAAAGTTCACGAAATAATTCTGACGCAAAAGATGGAAGAGTCAGTCTCCAAGCAACGCATCCTTGAAACCTATTTCAACATCGTGGAGCTGGGGCCCAACATCTACGGCATTCGTCAGGCGAGCTATCATTATTTCCGTAAGCATCCCTCAGCTCTTAATCCTCGTGAGGCCGCCTTTATTGCCATGTTGCTCCCGTCACCTAAGCGCTACAGCATGTCCTTTCGCAATCGGCAGCTCACTCGTTTCGCCCGCTCACGGATTCGTGCCATTTTACTTAAGTTGAAGTGGGGCAAGATCATCAACGAAGAGCAACGCCAGATGTGGAATGCCTCGCGCTTTAGCTGGGAAAGATAGCTCTACAGACAAGAAAATTAAGCCGAACTGGCCCGAATCTTTGGCTAAATCTTATCGATGTGCATATGCCAGACGATGGGTTCCAGGTAGCGAAAAGACTAGTGGCGAGTCCTCACTATAAGGGACAGCCGATTGTCTTTGTCTCCTTCGATCAATAGCCATCTCTCCAATCTCAGATTGAAGTTAGTGAATGGAGGCATCTCATTGCAGGTGGATCGGAAGGGACTGGTTGAGATTTTGCTTAAGGCCTGATTTGTCTTAAGCACTCGTAAGCCGCGGCAGTCCCAATATTAGACAGATTCAACGAGCGAATGTGCGGGGAGTACTGAGGAAAACTATAATAGTTATCCGGCATCTCTTGCAGAATACGATCGGGAATCCCACGCGTCTCACCACCAAACACTAAGTAGCAGCCCTTCTTGTAGGGAGCCGAGTGCCACGGTTTTCCTTCGCCCTTCTCGAACAGCATGATCTGATCGCGGGGTGGCTTTTCTTCCGCAAGAAAATGCTCCCAATGATCGTACTCTTTAAGAACGACGTGCTTCCAGTAATCCAGACCCGCGCGACGAACGGCTTTCTCGGAGATGTCAAAGCCGTAAGGCCTAATCAAAATCAATTCTGCATTTAGTGCCACGCAAGTGCGCCCAAGACTCCCGGTGTTTCCGGGAATCTCAGGCGCATGCAAAACTATCTTGAAAAAGGAATCGGACATTTATTTCGTGTTCATCAACAAATGAACGAGTGAGCGGATGGTAAGACCTGAGCCGCCGACAGGTGGACAGTACGGCAAGTGCGATTGGCCATCGGCCGTTCCGGCGATATCCAAGTGCGCCCATGGAATGTCGTTCTTCACGAACTCTTGCAAGAATGCAGCAGCAGTTGCTGTGCCTGCACGCATCGGTGAGCCGATGTTCTTGAGATCCGCAATTTTTGATTTCATATCGGCTGACCATTCAGGAATGATCGGCAATTGCCACATGTACTCATCTGAAGCTTTCGCTGAACTCAAAACAGTGTCGATCCATTTTTGGTCGTTACCAAGAATCGCCGTCACTTGATTGCCCAAGGCCACCAAGCACGCACCGGTTAACGTTGCGGCGTCGATGATGCCGTCGGGCTTCAAGTCGCAAGCGTAATCAAGCACGTCACCCAGAACCAAGCGCCCTTCAGCGTCCGTGTTGAGGATTTCAACGGTCTTACCGTTACGTGCAGTCACGATGGCGTCGGGCATCGTGGCGAGCGAGTTGACTGCGTTGTCCGTGATACCCAAGAGGCACGTGATTTTCACCGGTGCGCCCAAGAGAACCGCTGCACGGAAAGCCGCGTACACAGTGGCCGAGCCCGCCATGTCGTGCTTCATGCTCATCATGTTCGCACCTGGCTTAAGTGAGTAGCCGCCGGTGTCGAACACGAGTCCTTTGCCCACGAGTGCGATGTGTTTCGTCTTCGCCGTTTTCTTGGTCGGCTCATAAGTCAAATGCACGAGGCGCGCTTCGAAAGCAGAGCCATCGTTCACCGAGAGGAACATGTTCATGCCTTCAGCTTTCAGCTGAGCACGATTGAGGATTTTAACTTTAACGCCTTTAAGATTTTTCTTCACATCCGCTTCGATGAGTTTTGCGTACTCAGTTGAGCGCAAGACGTTGGGTACTTCGTTGACGAAGTCACGAGCGACGGTGATCGAGCTC
>JBEIPE010000039.1:0-13155 GCA_040377215.1 Halobacteriovoraceae bacterium | reverse complement strand
CGCTCCAATTCTTAGTGTCGATGACCTGATAGATAAGTCCTTAATAGGCGTCGGACTCATTGCGTAATCATGCTTTTAATTGACTAAATAAGTGGTGGATTGAGGCATTGACCCCGCTAGATGTTGTAAGAAAGCACGTCAGGAAAATGACGACACCACAATATGTAGTATTTTTTCTTGGCGAAAGTCAAAAACACCACTAGGCTAGATGTAAGCGAACACACACACGAAACTTTTCAAGAGGAGAAGTAATGAGCACGGAACTGCTACAGACCCCAACTAATGACCGCTTTGTTTTGTTTCCAATACAACACACTGCAATTTGGGAGATGTACAAAAAAGCGATGGCGTCATTTTGGACGGCCGAAGAGATCGACCTTTACGCTGACCTCGGCGATTGGGAAGCTCTTAACGACCAAGAGCGTCACTACATTTCACACATTCTGGCTTTCTTCAGTGCCTCTGACGGCATTGTGAACGAAAACCTGGCACTTCGTTTTTACAACGAAGTTCAGATCCCAGAAGCTCGCGCGTTTTATGGTTTCCAAATAGCGATGGAAAACATTCACGCCGAAACTTACGGTCTTTTGATCGACACCTATATTAAAGATGAGAAGCAGAAGAATTACCTCTTCCACGCCATCGATAATATTCCGTGCATTAAGAAGAAGGCCGACTGGGCCCTTCGTTACATTTACTCAAACGATAACTTTGCTGAACGCCTCGTGGCTTTCGCGGCCATCGAAGGAATTTTCTTCTCTGGCTCTTTCTGTTCTATTTTCTGGCTCAAAAAGCGCGGCCTCATGCCGGGTCTGACCTTCTCGAATGAGTTGATCAGTCGCGACGAGGGACTGCACACAGATTTCGCCTGTCTCCTGTATCGGGATTACATACAGAACAAGCCGTCTGAGGCCCGCATCCTTGAGATCATTAAAGAAGCAGTGGAGCTGGAGCAGGAATTCATCTCTGAAGCGTTGCCAGTATCTTTGATCGGCATGAATTCAGACATGATGAAAGAGTACATCCGTTTTGTGGCCGACCGCTTGTTGCGCACACTCGGTTACGCCGAAACGTACGGAGCGAAAAACCCGTTCGACTGGATGGAATTGATTTCAATGCAGGGGAAAACGAATTTCTTCGAGAAGCGCGTAGCGGAATACCAAAAAGCAGGCGTGATGAACTCTGCGAAAGGTACCAGCGGCAATGCTTTCGAATTCTCAACTAATATGGATTTTTAGGAGATAGTCATGTTTGTTATTACACGCTCAGGAAAACGCGAAGCCGTTCAGTTCGATAAAATCACTCACCGAATCTCTAAGCTCACTTACGGGCTTGAGGCCGAGCACGTCGATGCGATGCAAATCGCTAAGCGTACGATTCAAGGTCTCTTCGACGGGATCACCACGGAAGAATTGGATAACTTGTCAGCAGAAGTTTCTGCTTACATGACATCTGTTCACCCAGACTACGCTCGTCTTGCCGGTCGTATCGCTGTGGCCAACTTGCACCGCTCAACTTCAGACAGCTTCATGGATACCATCAGCATGCTCTGGAACTATGAGAATGCGTTCACCAAAGAGAAGAGCCCGTTGATTTCTCCGGAGCTTTACCAGTTCACAGAAGCCAACCTTGACCGGATTGAGTCTGAAATCGCTTACTCACGTGACTACGAGTTCGACTACTTCGGATTCAAAACACTTGAGCGCTCATACCTCTTGAAAGTGAACGGTAAAATCGTCGAGCGTCCACAGCACATGTTCATGCGTGTGGCTCTTGGCGTACAAATGGGCAACATCGAAGAAGCGATGAAGACCTACCACCTCATCTCTGAGGGCTGGTTCACTCACGCGTCTCCAACTTTGTTCAACGCGGGAACTTTGAAGGCACAGATGTCTTCATGCTTCCTTTTGTCGATGAAAGACGATTCCATCGAAGGCATCTACGAAACACTTAAGCAGTGTGCCCTGATTTCTCAATCAGCTGGCGGCATTGGTCTCGCGGTTCACAATATCCGCGCGAAAGGTTCATTCATTAAGGGTACTAACGGCACTTCGAACGGAATCGTTCCGATGTTGCGAGTGTTCAACGATACTGCACGTTACGTTGATCAAGGCGGCGGCAAGCGCAAGGGCGCCTTCGCGATCTACCTCGAGCCATGGCACCCAGACTTCGAAGACTTCTTGGATCTTAAGAAAAACCACGGCAAAGAAGAAATGCGCGCCCGCGATTTATTCTACGCTATGTGGACTCCTGACTTGTTCATGAAGCGCGTAGAAACTGACGGCGATTGGAGTTTCTTCTGCCCTAACAAAGCACCAGGATTGTCTGAGTGCTGGGGCGAAGCGTTCGAAGCGAAGTACGCTCAGTACGAAAAAGAAGGCCGCGCCACTAAGACGGTTAAGGCCCGTGATCTTTGGTTCAAAGTGATCCAATCACAGATTGAAACCGGCTCACCGTTCATGCTGTTCAAGGACCACGCCAACCGCAAGTCGAACCAACAGAACTTGGGCACCATCAAGTCTTCAAACTTGTGCACCGAGATCATTCAGTACACTTCTGAAAAAGAAGTCGCTGTTTGTAACTTGGCCTCGATCGCATTGCCGATGTTCGTCAACAAAGACGGCAGCTACGATCACAAGAAATTGTACGATGTGACTTACCAAGTGACTCGTAACTTGAACCGTATCATCGACTTGAACTACTACCCAGTAGAGGAAGCGCGCTACTCGAACATGAAAAACCGTCCCATCGGGATTGGTGTGCAAGGTTTGGCCGATACGTTCTTCAAGATGCGTATGGCGTTCGAGAGCCCAGAAGCTCGTCGCTTGAACAAAGACATCTTTGAAACGATTTACTTCGCATCTTTGAGCGCGTCTTGCGATCTTGCTGAACAGCACGGCGCTTACGATTCATACGCAGGCTCGCCGGTTTCTAAAGGCGTTCTCCAGCACGACATGTGGGGTGTTGAAGACACCACTCAGTGGGACTGGAAAACGTTGCGTAACAAGATCAAAAAGCACGGCGTTCGCAACTCCTTGTTGCTCGCTCCGATGCCAACGGCGTCAACGTCGCAAATCCTCGGCAACAACGAGTGCATCGAGCCGATCACGTCGAACATCTACACTCGCCGCGTGCTCTCTGGAGAATTCGCCGTAGTGAACAAGTTCTTGGTGAAAGACTTGATCAAGTTGGGCCTGTGGAATGAGCAGATGAAAGACACCATCATTTCACACAACGGTTCTGTGCAATACATCGAAGAGATCCCAGCGGAAATCAAAGAGATGTACAAAACTGTTTGGGAAATCAAGCAGAAGTCGATTCTTGAGATGGCAGCCGACCGTGGAGCGTACATCGACCAGTCTCAGTCGTTGAACATTCACATGGAAGATACCAACTTCGGAAAACTTTCGAGCTTGCATTTCACAGCGTGGAAGCTTGGTCTTAAAACCGGCATGTACTACTTGAGAACTCGTCCTGCAGTGGACGCGATCAAGTTCACCATCAAGCAAGCTAACGCTGCTTCGGTGATGCCGGTGCAAACGCCAGTTCCTGTAGCGGTGCCAGCAGCGATGTTGGCCGAGCAAGAAGCCGCCATGATGTGTTCTCTGGATAATCCAGAGGCCTGTGTTTCTTGCGGTAGTTAGTTTTTAGTTCGTCGCTTATCGCCCTATCGCTTGGGGCGTGTGGTTCCGGGGATGGAGAATGTGTGTTCGCTCTCCATCCCCTCTACCCACAGATGTTAATTCCTTCTTAATAGTTCCAATTATTTTTGCCTCGAACTGCCCAGAATTCTTGGGCCTAAATAGGCCTCTCTTTAAGTCGGGAGAGCTAACTCCTCGAATCGTTTAATACAGATTTGAGGAGGCACTTAAGTTTTTAAAATCACTATTGTTTTCCGAGGTTTGCACCGAACATAGCCCTATGGATGCTCAATCAGTTCTTGTCTGTGAATCCGACCCTAAGGCGGTTCAGACGCTTCAGAAAAGCCTGGGGGAGAAGTGGCGCTGGGAGTACGCGACAAATGGTCGTGAAGCCCAGACGAAGATCTATAAGCAAAATTTTGGTCTTATTTTCTTAGATATTGATCTCGAAAATCATTCGGGAGTGGAAGTCTTACGTTATATCAAAACCGCCAAACCTCAAGTGCGAGTGGTGCTCGTCTGTGAAAGCAAAGCACGTCTCAGTGAGTTGGGTTTTGATGCCAAAGAGCTTCAACGTTTAGGAATCGTCGGGCCACTCATAAAGCCGGTCTCCGCTTCATCCATGCTCGCGATGATGGATGATCTCAATCGCATAGTCTCTTGGAAAAGCGTGCAAGAAGTGGCCTCGACTCAGGCCGGTGCGGAAACCACCATGGCCGATAGCAAGTTCACGCGTATCCGCGTTGAGGAATTCTTCAGTGGGGAAGTTTCTGTTTTCGATATCTACCTGCGGTTGAACAAAGATAAATACATTAAAATTTTTAACAAGGGTGAACAGTACAATCCTGAGCGTCTTAAGAAATACGCTGAAACCAAGCAAGGTGAATGGCTCTATTTTCTCACGGCCGAGCGTGCGGCCTTCATTAACTATCTTAACGAGATGTCCCAGCGAGTGATGTCTTCGCCGAATTTTACCAACAAACAGCGCATAGGCCTGATCAAGAATATCGCTGATCAATACATCAGTGAAATCGAGACACGCGGAATACGTCCCGAGATTGTGGAAGAGGGCAAGAAGATGTGTGAGAACATGCTCACCATGGCCCGCGACGATAAAGGTCTCGCTACGCTGCTGCAAGAGTTTGAGGCCATCGATCCCCAGGCCTACTCGGAAGCTTTTCTGACGGCCTTCTTTGCGTCCATGATTGTGGCCAAGCTTCCATGGGGGAGTAAAAACACCGTAGAGAAAGTTGTCATGGGTTCACTGATGCAAGACATCGGAAAACTTAAGTTGCCTCCGAATCTGCGCGAGAAAAAAGAACAAGACATGGATGCGCGTGAACTGGAAATCTGGCGCAAGCATCCCCAGCTAGGTGTGGAGATGCTTGATACATCTCCATCGGTGAATGAAGCCGTCAAACAAATCGTTTACCAGCACCACGAATTGGTGAATGGCTCCGGTTTCCCTAACGGGCTTACTGGCCTCAAAATTTTTCCACTAGCGAAGGTGGTGAGCTTCGCTCATGACCTGGCCAATTTCTTACGTCAAGAAGGACTCGCGCCTCTTGAAGGGGTGAAGACCTTCCTGCGCCGTCCAGGTGAATTAGAAAAATACGATCCGCTCATGGTGAAATCGTTCTTGCTTTGTTTTACCGATAAAGAAAAACAAAAAAAAGGGAAAATCTCGTGAACTCGGTATTGGTGTATGTCGGCGATGATCCTGATTTCGTCAAAGAAATGGGAGTGATGCTTAAAGATCGATCCCAGGGACCACAGAAATGGTCCCTCGTGGTGTTGTCCGATGGGCCAGGAGTCCTTTCACGCGTATTAGGATTGCGTGATGTCGTCGGCGTGGTGTTTGATTTCACCCCACACAATGAAGGCGTGAGCGAAAATTTCTGCCATGAGCTCGTGATGTTTAAAAATTTAAGCCACGGCAGAGCGATCCCTTTGATCGGAGTCTTTTCTGATAAGACTCAGCTACAAAATCTCGAGCATCTCTTTACGCTGGGTGTGACGTTCTCTCACATAAAAGGCGCCGATGTATCAGTGTTTCATCGCGACTTGATTTGGTTAGCACGAGGTGTTCAAGACCATCTCGGCGGCTTTGCCACCGTCAAACGTTTGGATCTCAATTATGCCGTCACAAGCCTTGCCGCAGCCGTGGAGGTCACTGTCGATGAGATTTGGTTTGATAGTGATGTGTTGCCGCTGACAGAAAATCCTTGTCGCTTTGCTGCTTTCGGAGAACAGAAGCCGCACGGTATATCTGTGGGACTGCATCACACACATAGCCGCTGGCACGATGGTTTTTTCAGTGGGCAGATGCTGGTGACTTACCCGGGGCCTTGGGACACTCCTGAAGAGAATGTACTCGCGCGCGATACATTTGAGACATGGATTGCTCAATATGAGGAAGAGTTGGGTGCGGACGGCCGCGCCTTTGTGCTGACTCAGAATCCGAGCATCATCGAAGCAGTTTTGCTGAATCCACTTATCGGCAGGATGCGATTGACATGCATCGATCGACTAGCGGACTTGAAGCAGCATTTGTTAGCGCTGAAACCTCATGTGGTATCCCTTGATCTGGTCGATGGCAGTGAGCCTGCAGATTATTTACAAGTTCTTAAAAGTGCCCTGCAAGATGACGTGGATTGGAAACCTTATATTGTAATTTACAACTGTCAGCTCGAGACTTATGAGTGGCGCACAATCTTGGAGACAGATCGAGTGCTGTCTTATGCCACCCGTCTGGATTCAGAGATTTTAAAAATGATGTTAGACGTCTCGGCTAAGAAAATTGCACCGGAAAAGCAAACGGGGAGGCATCACTTCAAGCTCAATGATCCTCAGCGATTGTTGGAGTTTGATTTACCGATCTACATCACAAGTCTTTCAGAACACGAGATGACTTTTTTCTGTAGCGAAGAAATTCCGATGTTCAGCGTGCTGACTTTGCGGGCCCCTGTGAAAGCCTACATGTTAGTTATTCCCCAGTTTCGCCAACTCAGCCGTGGGCCGCGTGGAGTGCATTATCAAACTATTATTCATGGGCTTTCCCTTGAAGAAGAAGCGATGCTGCGTCAGTACGTGAATGCTGCTATTTTTGATCGACCAAAAGTCTTTGGTGAAATGCCGACAACACCCATCCCAGAGCAGGTTGTGGTGGCCAAGGATGAAGAAATTAAGGAAAATAACGCACCAGTTATTCCGCTACCAGTGGCTACTATCGAAAAACGGGTCGCTGTGGGAAAAAGTAAGCTGTGAGGATTTATGGCCAAAGCCATTTTGTTAGTTGATGACGAGCCGATGATTCGCGAAGTGGTTCAAGAAAAACTGAGCCGCCTTGCTGATGTCTTTTACCAGGCCGGCAACGGCGTTGAAGCTTTAGAGATGCTCAAGCAGCATGCTGACATTGCTATTATTGTTTCTGATATCAAAATGCCAAAGATGGACGGAGTGCAACTCATCAAAGAGGCCCGCACTCTTGGTCATCAACAGCCTTTCATTTTCTTCACGGCCTTTGCCACTCGCGAAACCTTGAGTGAGGTGACTCGTCACGGTGTTTATGGTTTTATTGAGAAAGGCCAAATGGAAGGACTGGAAGAAGCCATTATGGCAGGTCTGCATGAGGGAAGTGGTGATGCCGCTTCTTTGAAGAGCGCCTTAGACAAGCTCGACTAAGGCTGCAAGGCTTCTTGTACGGCCATCAGGCCTGGATTTTGTGCATCGAGAACACGTGTGAGTTCACTCACAATAAACTCAACCGGCACGGCCAAGTTATAACCTTCTTCAGTGACACCATACTGCCCTTGGGCAAAAACTAAACCCACCACTTCGCCGGCCTCATTAAGAAGCGGGCCACCAGAGTTACCGCTGTGAACGGGGGCGTAGAACATGAATTTACCTTCACGGTGACGACGGATGCCACGGCCGCGGGCAAAGTGCAGGCCTTCGCCCATGGGATTACCAATCGTGGCGTAGAGCGCTTCACGATCAGGCTCATGAGTTGAGTGAAGTGTGAGCGCCGGAAGAGTGTGCGGTTCGCGTTTGTTTTTTCTCCACGCCTTCAGCTTAATCAGACAAAAGTCAGCGGTACGATCGCAGTACACCACTTGCTCACAACGGAAGCTGTCTTTGCCGTCACCCGTTTTGGTGGTGAAGCTTTTGCACTCAGTGGTGTTCTTCCGTGACGTCGAGAGCACATGTTGATTGGTGAGAACGTATCCGCCACCGATATGAAAAGCAGTGCCGAAGGAGTTGCTGTCATCGCCGGGTGTCGCCTTGAGAACACTGTCAGCGAGAGAGCGGACTTCTTGATAGAAGGGCAGAGGAATTTCTAGGTTCTGATGGCCGGTTTGAAACTCCCACTGATCTTTGGGTTCACGGCCACTGCCTGTTTTGAACAAACGCGACACAGACACACGTGCGACGTTCTGCGCTGGTTTAAGTTTTACACTGTTGTAGATGCGAAAGAACGGCGTCTCTGTCTTCGATGGAATGACGGAGGCGACAGCAGGGAGCATGGTGAGCGACAAGATGAGTCCAAGCATTTTCATGCCTCTATTGTGCCTGTTCCCTGGAGTGCGTGGGGCAAGTGTGTATTTTTGACAAAGGAGCGCTTTTTGACCTAAATTAGAGTCATGAAAACCCTATTATTTCTTATGCTTATGGCCCTAACGTCTTCTGCTTTTGCCGCCGGTGAGTTGGGGGTCGGTTTCATGGTCGGACAACCGGTCGGTGTGACCGCGAAGAAATATGTGAACTCAACTCAAGCGATCGACGCTGGCGCAGGCTGGTCCATTGGTCGCAATCCGCATTTCATTTTGCACAGTGATTATCTTTGGCACAATGAGAATGCGCTCTATTTCCAAGACGACACACCTTTAGATCTCTATTTCGGTGTGGGTGGACGTCTAAGCTTTGATGATGAAATTGAACTCGGAGTGCGACTCCCCATTGGGCTTGCTTACTTCTTTAGCGACAGAGGGGCGGAGGCTTTCTTCGAAATGGCCCCTATTATGAACGTTGTGCCAGACACGAGCTTAGAGTTAAACGCTCTAGTCGGGTTAAGGATCTACTTTTAGTTTTCCTCGATCATCAGTTCGATATTATCGATTAGCACAAAATGCCGGACAGGAGTACCTTGGGTCAACAGCACCTGAGGAGGTTCTATGAAATCGAGTTTTGCCGTTCTAGCGTTTATGTTGGTCATGATGTCGGCTGCCCACGCAGTTGAGTTGTCACGCAGTGAAAGTCCAGCACCTGTTGATATTGTTCGGATCCCTGAGCCACGCGGCATTCGTTAGATTAAGTTTAAATTGAGTGATGAGTCCTTGGACCCGCAAGGACTTAGGGTTAGACTAGGGGGATGGAACTTAAGGGTAAAAACGTATTAGTAGTGGATGATGAAAAAGATCTCTGTGAGATCATCTCCGCTGAGTTGCGTGTACTAGGTGCCATCCCCGTGACGGCAAACAGTGTGGCCCAGGCCCTCGAGGTCATCGGCAAAAAGACTGTGGACCTCGTGATCTCCGACATTCGCATGCCAGGCGCCTCTGGCATTGAGCTCTTGAATACCATTCGTCGCAGCCGTACAGATCTTCCAGTGATCTTGATCACGGGCTATGCAGACATCACCATCGCTGAGGCCCTGTCTCGTGGTGCAGAAGCTGTGGTGAATAAGCCTTTTGATCTTGATGAACTTTTTCAGCTCTGCGAGCGCTTAGTGAAACCACTCACGCAACGCTGGGTACGAGAATTTGAGTTAACTTCGGCCAAGATCATTGGTGAAGAGAATCTGAGCTATGGACGTGGTGGATTTTTTGTCAAAGGCGATGGGCCCTTGCCGAAAGTCGGCGCGCTTTTCCAAGTGAAGATTGATAGAGGGTCACGTCCAGATAAAACCTTTGAAGTGGTTTGTCGCTGGGGAAGACCTGAGCACAAAGATATGCCGGAAGGCTGGGGCGCTGAGATTCAGGCCTGGGATGCGGACACCGCGAAGCAGGGGTGGGAGCATGAAGAGAAGATTCCCTTCATACCCCTAAAATAATTTTTTCCGTAAAATTTATAAAATTAGCTAGATGCTAGGCGCCGAGGATATGCGGGAGGAGGCTTACTCCGTGTAAGTCGACGAGCGCATGAAGAAGGCAACGAAGCAGATAGCAATTTTAAAATTTTACATCTTCGCGAATGAAGTGACAGGTATAGCCACCCGGATTCTTCTTCAAATAATCCTGGTGATACTCTTCAGCATCATACCAATCACTGGCCGCCACCACTTCAGTCACAACAGGCTTTTTCCAAGCGCCACTTTTCTCGACACGAGCGATGACTCTTTCAGCGGTATCACGCTGCTCAGGTGAGTGATAGAAAATCGCTGAGCGGTACTGTGAGCCGATGTCGTTGCCCTGCTGATTTTTAGTCGTGGGATTGTGCATACGAAAAAACCACTCGAGGAGTGTTTCGTATTTCACCTTGCTTGGATCAAATTCAATCTTCACCGATTCGGCGTGGCCCGTTTGACCGGTCTTCACTTGGATGTAGCCCGCGTTTTTGAGCGTGCCACCGGTGTAGCCCACTTGAGTCGAGATCACGCCCGGAATGGCACGAATGAGTTCTTCTACTCCCCAAAAGCAGCCTCCTGCGAGCGTTGCGGTTTCAGTCTTCACTTTGGCCTCCACGTTAAACACTAAAAGTGCCATGAGCATAAATAAGCGCATAAGGTCACCTCCCTGCGGGTAAACGTATTATAGGGGGAGTTTGTGACATTTGCTCCTGATAATGCCAGGCCGTCCAGGAGAGGGTGAAGATCGTTGTGAGGAAGAGCAGCCAGCGCAACATCTGTGATTACCTAGGTTTGAGTGACCCATAGAGAGCCTCTATGACACGATCAACATTATCGATTTTATTCCAAGGCCAAAAAGAGCGATTCTCATTTCAGAGAGATTACAACAACACTAAGGAGTTTCTATGTTATCCATTGGTCAAGAATTTCCCAAGTTCAACCTCAAGGCCGTCAGTGGTCTTGAAGCAGCGACAGCGTTCTCTGATGTCCACAACAAATCTTATGAAGGTAAGTGGTTGGTGGTTTTCTTCTACCCGAAAGATTTTACTTTCGTATGCCCGACTGAGATCAAAGGTTTTGGCGATCTGAACAAAGACTTTAAAGATCGCGACACTCAAGTGTTAGCGGTTTCAACGGACAGCGAGTTCGTGCACTTGGCGTGGAAGCAGTCTCATAAAGACTTGAAGGATCTCCCGTTCCCGATGGTGTCTGACATCAATCGTTCATTGACGCAAGCTCTCGGCATCGCCGACGCAACAGAAGGCGTGGCCCAACGTGCGACTTTCATCGTGGATCCAGGGAACGTCATCCGTTTCGCCATGGTCACTGACATGAACGTTGGCCGCAACCCAGCTGAGGTCTTGCGTGTGTTGGATGCACTTCAAACTGACGAACTCTGCCCATGTAACTGGAAAAAAGGCGAGGACACACTATGAATATCGATGGACTCAAAGATCTGATTAAAGACTACGCGAAAGATGTGCGTGTGAATGTGGGCAACGTGCTCGCGGAAGAAATCCCTGGCTCAAGCGCTGAGAAGCGCTTGGGTGTTTTTCTCGCCACGGCCTATGCCACCAAGAACGCGGACTTGATCAAAGCGGCCGAGGAGATTGCGGCACCTATTGGCGATGCTTACGCATCAGCGGCCAAAACGGCCGCCACCTTGATGGCGATGAATAACGTCTACTATCGCTTCCTTCATTTGAATGAAGATCCAGCGATGGAGAAGTTGCCGGCCAAGTTACGCATGCAGGGCCTTGCGGCCCCGGGCATCCCGAAGGATGACTTTGAACTCATGTCCCTGGCCGTGTCGGCCTTTAATGGCTGCGGCATGTGCATGAAGAGTCACCGCTTGGTGTTAGAAAAGCACGGCGTGGATAGCTTGGTGATTCAGCAGGCAGTCCGGATTGCCGCTGTAACAGCGTCAGTCGCTCAGGCCCTCGAGATCAACTGACTAAGACATTCAGGAAGCGCCGAGGCAACTTATCCCTCGGCGCTTTGCTAGAATGTGGGCATGAGTTTATTAGAGAAGCGTTTCGCCTATGAGAAGATTGTCACCTATACCGAAGGCCAGTGGGTCTTTGAGGAAGGTGATCACAATCGTGATCTGTTCATCATTCAAGATGGCACCATCGACATCATCAAACAAACACCGAAAGGCGAGATGCTGCTGGCGACCTTTGAGAAAGGGGAGTTCTTCGGTGACATGGCGCTGTTGCAAGGCGGCCCCCGTTTTGCGGGTGCGCGCTCTAAGGGTGTCACACGTCTCTTGGTTTTGCAGCCCGGTGGCTTTCTCTTAAAAATCCGTCGCGACCCAACGTTTGCTTTCGAGATGCTTCAGCAACTCAGCCAGCGTATTAAAGTTTCGAACGAGCGCCTGTTGACGCTGATTCAGAAGGGCAATATCCCTCATGAGATGGCGCAGGAAGTTCTCAGCTCTATGATGGGCCGCTGATGATCACCAGCATCCGTTCACCGAAGATGGTCATTATCTCCGATCTTCATATGGGAAATCCGTTTTCTAAAACCACGCGCCAGACGCTGCGGTTTTTAAAATGGGCCGCCAATGAAGGTTTCGACATTTGCATCAACGGCGATGGCCTGGAGATGGCGCAAGGTTCGGTCCGCAAGATGGCGGAAGAAATGCCAGATGTCATTCGCACCATCAAAGACATCACTCGCCAAGGCAAGCAGATTTATTACATCGTCGGCAACCATGACATGGCCCTCGAGCATTTCCTGGAAGACTGGGGGCCACTCAAGGTGTCGCCGTTTCTGAACATCAATTCCGGCGATCTGCGTGTGCGCGTGGAGCATGGGCATCTCTACGATCCCTTCTTTGTGTCATGGCCGAATCTCTATGAGTTTCTCACTCATGCGGCGGGCTGGTTATTAAAAATTCATCCCGAGCTTTATCGCTTATGGATTTGGCTCGAAAAGCGGCGTGCCGACTGGCGTGCTCGGCGTTCGGGGATTGTGGGTGAGCCACCGCAATTCAAAGAAGCGGCCTATGAATTGTCACGGCGAGGATTTGATGTGGTGGTGTTTGGTCACACCCATCATCCGGGCGAAGTGGAGCTGGAGAACGGAAAACGGTATTTAAATCCGGGCTCGTGGTTGCTAAGCTGTCATTACGTAGAAATTCAAAACGGACTGGTGACCTTAAAAACTTGGGAGAGTTGAAATGTGTCCATGGACTGACTGGCAACCGGCGACGATGAAATTTTGTGAAGAGCTTTTATGCGGCAACATCCGTCAGCCCGCCAATACATTTTCCAATATCGGTTTTGTGATTTGTGGTCTCATCATCATGTGGCGCGAAGGCTTCAAGTCGTGGACGCCGTATCACATGATGGGACTGGCAGCGGTCTCCATCGGCATCACGTCGGGGATTTACCATGCCTCCATGGTGTTCTTCTGGCAGTTCTTTGATCTCTCCAGCATGTT
>JBEIPE010000042.1:0-12873 GCA_040377215.1 Halobacteriovoraceae bacterium | reverse complement strand
CGAAACAAGAAACTGTAGACGCGAAACAACGACAATCCGTTCAGCGCCGCCGCCAGGATCAAACCAAGGCCAACAAAGGGATACTTCTCGATGACGGCGTGAAAGATCAAATCCTCGCCCACAAAGCCCATGGTGAACGGCAGGGCCACACCCGCCAGACAGAACAGCAAGAAACACAATCCAATGAAGGGATTCCCATCTTGTAGTCCGTGAAAGCGACGGGTCTTCAACTCACCTAAGTTCCATTCCAAAAGATAGAGGCAGGCGATCAGGCCACTAAACGATAGGCCGTAGCTTAGGAATTGAAAGAGCACACCGGCCTTCCCCGTCACGCTGCCTGCTTCAAGCCCACAAAACAGCATGGAGAACTGCGACAGCATGACGTAAAACACGCTGGAACGAATGCGGGTTTGCACAAAAGACATATTCGCAAAATACAAACCCGAAATGATGCCCCAGCTGAGAATGTAGGGAACGAATTCTACAAAGCGCGCTTCAATCATCGGCATGATACATCGAACGAAAAGAAAAAATCCGAGATTACCGACGTAAAAGCCAATGTTCAGCGGGAAAGGTCGGGTTTTATAGCTGGCCTTAAACCAGAGATGGAAAGGGAAAATACCCTGCCGAATGAAAGCCGCTATCATAAGGAGGCCTATGCCTAAAACTTGGTGTTCCGGATTCGCCAGTAACTTTAGACTCGAGAGTCCCCACTCCCCTTGAGCGGGTTTGAGCAAAAGCAATCCCACCAATAGAGCGAGAAATGATAGTGCGTGGTGAACGATAAACACTCGCTGCGATCTTTTTTGCGTGCTCTCGTAGAAAAGCGCTTGAGGGATGGCACTGATCAGCCATAAACCGGCAAAGCCCCAGGGGCCATCAATAAAAAAAGCCCAACCTGTGAGGAGCATGGATAACACAGTGATGAGTTTTATGCGTATACCGCCGGCATGCGGATTAATCATCATCAGCGAGATCATGTGAGTGAGCGCTAAGCTGAAAAGAAAAAAGACGCCGAGGTTAAGGGGTGCATCCGCCGGGCCTTGACTCCACAAGATCCATCCACTTCCCACCACCGCCACCGCCGATGGAGCGAGAATAAACGCGCGCACTTGAAACGCCATGTAGATCGCGAGCCCCACCACAGTAAGGAGCGTCCACAAGCTCAGCAAAAATAAGTTATCAGCTTCAAAGCCTAGCATGACTCATCCTTCTTCTCGCCAACAGCACGATCATTTTCCCAAAGATTCACTCGTGTCCACAACGCAATCCAAGGGCGCACCAGACCATTAATGATAAAGCCATCAAGTCCAAAGCCATTCATCGCGCGGTAATAAAATCTTCTCTGCCACTCTTCCGACATATGCCTAAAAGGCCAGGGGGCCGGACGATGAGGCGCGCCCCGATAGAAAAGTGGATTGTCGTAAAAGTCGTGAATGGCATTCATGGAGCGCAGGAATTGGAAGACACGCAAGAAGGCATTGGCGATGAAATGGAAAATCACCCAGTAGTACAATCCAAGTCCCACTTCCACGACCATCAACGACACCTCAAACACCGCCGACAGCGCCAAGATGCTCTTGGCATCACTGCGCACCTTCGCCACTAGGTAGGAATACACCGCACTCATAAGGCCGATAGCAATCACACTTCCCTGCACCCAAGGATAAGCAAGGATCAGGCCTTGGAATTTCAAAAGTAAAATCGGGCCAAGGCCAATAGAAAGCGCCCCGTAGTACAATGCACTGGAGGGCGTCGGCCCTTCCATGGCGCGCGTGATCCATGAAGTCAGTGGCCATTGGGCCGCTTTGCCCAAAGACGCAAAAACGATACAGCCCGCCACCACCGCTAACCATCCGGCGTGATGCGGATGTTCCGCTGCAAGGATCAACGGATTATTTAATTCGGTGATATTGGTGGTGTGAACTGCATAGTGCGCCAACGTGGTGGCCGCCAAAAGCCCTACGTCGCAGAAACGATAAGTTCCTAGCGCCCACCAAGAGTTGGTGGTGGCATGTTCACGGTGTTCATAAAATCCGATCAGCAAGACCGAGGTGATCCCGATCAACTCCCAGCCCATGAACAAGACATCGATATTGTCAGCGAAAAGAATGAGGGGAAACGCCGTCATAAAAATCGACAACAAAAAGAAGAAACGATGAAAGCCTTTCTCTTTGTGCAAGTAAGACTCTGAATACTTCACGATCACGCTCAACAGCACCAACATGCCGAGGCCCGCAACCCCCATCGCTTTATGAAAATAGAGTTCGAGGGGGAAATCATAGAGACCAGGAACCTCAACCCAACCCGGCCATTGAAAGTGCGCTGAACCTTCCTTCATCAACACAAGATAGATGACGAACATCAGGCCGATCACAATTTTAAGTCCCATGACGGGCACTTTCTCACCCACACGAAACTGCGCAATCAAAGCCAGGCCATACACCAAGAGCCATGCAAGCGGCAGACCTAAGCTCAAAGTAAAGAGCATATCCATTAGTGCGCCTCCACTCTAACAAAGGGTAATGGCCCACGACGATGGGGAGCGTAGCGCTTCGACGATTGAATGGTGTCTAGTTGAATGGGTTGAGCAATATAAGGTTTGAACTCGCCCTCTTGAAAGAGTGTCATCACTCCGGTGACAGGATGGATCAGAGCAAAATGCAGCCACTCGTTCGCTACCAAGCGTTGCATGCGCGGATGGGCCTGAATCAACTTCATCACCACGCTCGCTTCAGCTTCTACCACGATGGTGATCCGCACAGGCTCGTGCAACTCCACCATCTGCTTCGCAAGTCCAATACGCAGATCAGAGCTTGAACCAGTCATCACACCTAACAAGGCAGCGATATTGAGCGGGAGCTTAGTTCCACTGCCATAAACTTCGTTATCAATGCGTGAGAAATAATAATCGAGGCTGATTCCCCCTGCTACCGGAACAGCACCCGCGAGTACACTTCCAAGAACAGCACCTTCTGGATCCGTGCTGGCATCATAGGAAACCAAGAAGCAGCGACGATCGAGATAGAGACCCCGAGTGAGCTCACGGCGACCCACCACCACCATAGCAGTGTTGTTGTGGCCATACTCGGGCCGTGGTTCGGCCAGATTCGAAGCGCGATCCAAGACGTGCTGAAAGGTCATTTTCTCATTGATGATGTGGCGAGCGCTGGCGAAGTGACGGCACCGCTCGAGAGAATTGTCGCGACCGGCCTGGCGTAAGTCCTCTAAGCTCTTGTTCAC
This sequence comes from Halobacteriovoraceae bacterium, assembly GCA_040377215.1. Taxonomy (GTDB): domain Bacteria; phylum Bdellovibrionota; class Bacteriovoracia; order Bacteriovoracales; family Bacteriovoracaceae; genus UBA6144. The sequence goes on along the minus strand of JBEIPE010000042.1, from coordinate 9,630 downwards.
TTCAGCATGAGCATCTTGAGGAATATCCGCACGATTAAAAAAGAGAATTTCATCAGTGCTGGTGTCGTGATAGCACGCTAAGAAAAGTGCTTCGGCAGGAATATCAATGCCACTTTGGCGACGCAATTCATCGCGCACGCTCGGCATATTGGCCATGCCACAGAAGATCTGACTATTGGGGATGCCCGATTTTCCGCTGCAGGCGCCACACCCGTAAGCATTTTTATAAGGGTTGTTACTGCTAGTGGCCCCATGGGCGACGATGAAATTGAGCCGTGGAAAATTATTAATGGTGCCGGTGAATTTCAAAATGGTCGCCACGATGTTCGCCATCTCTGGCACGGTATAACCACCGAGACTTGCCTCATCAGCACAAAAGCGAATACGCGTTTGTGTTTTAGGCAGCAGTGTGCGCTTCAACCAAGAGTGAAAACGTGTCGCCGCATGAGGAAAGAATACGCGCATGAAAAGCGCCAAAGAGGTCGCAGGACCTGTGAGTAAAGTAAACAGCAGCGAGCGCAAAGCGCCGCGGGTGCCGTACCAAAAATGCCACGATCCCTCTCCCCACTTCAAGTGACCCCATGACCGTTTTTTGGTCTCTGTGGTGACTGAGATCTCCTCGACAACGCGAGAAGGATTCACCACGGGTGGACATTGAGTGATCGGCTCTGGGTGATTGAAACTCTTGAACTTCATATCAATAGCAAAAAAGCCTACCACCCCATGTGTCTCATACTCTGGATGGGCTTCTTCTAACAGCCGGCGAATGGATTCTTCGCGATCATCAATGCAGAAATAATAGCGAGCAACGGGCTTCGGTCTTTGCTTGGCGCGACTTTGACTACGGAAGGCCACCAAACTTTCAAGACATTGATCGCGCATGGAAAGATCCAGTGCGCTTTGCCAAACGAGAGCACGTTCTTCAGTGTGAAACTTTGTCACCACATCCAGCACTGACTGCAAAACTGCGTCACTGGTTTCTTCAACATTAATTGTGGGCCCCATGTGCGCCAGCACAAAGGCCATCTGTCCTAGATTGAGTCGCTGTAGAGCAGATGAATCATAAAACACATGCAGATCTTTAAGGGAGTGATGATGAATGGCTTCGTTGTACTGGCACTTTTCCAACAAAAGATAAATCGCCAGGTACTCCATCAAACGAATGGAAGGTGCAAACCGCGGTACCAGATGAGGCTCTTTCTCGAACTTATTCACCATGCCGGCCCATCCGCGCAATTCAAGCAAGGTATCAAGTAAGTACGTGCGCGGTTCGACCGTAAAAGGTAAGCGCTTCAAGTAGTTCTCGAGCCACGTCTCCACATTCTCTGAATTCAAATCCTGCAGTTCCACTTGCACGGCCTTCAGCCAATCAGAGGTGAAGTGTTTATGTCCGCTGACAAACGCACGGAAACTTTCTAGCAAGCTGCTGTGAGTGTCTGGGTTATGCCAGGTCGACATGCCTTGATCGAGATAGGACGACAAAAAGCGAATGAACAGTGGGTGAAAGAGTCCATTCACGTCCTCACCAAGTTGGTCACGGAAAACCCGTTTCCATTCTTTGCCACTGACGTGAGCGTGAGGCAAGATCGGCGCGCGCAAACGCGAGCATCTTTCTACCCACTCCGAGTAAGCGGCCTCGGGCACACGATGAGGAATGTGCAGCGGATGCTCCATGAGGTTCCACAGAATCTCGGCCGAACTCGCAGGCAGGTTGTGATCTTTTAACCACTGCGCAATCCCATGCTGCACCCAGCGTTTCTGAATCCGGCCACGAGAATACTTATCTTGATAGTAGCTTTCAGGCAGCGCGCGTTGAGCACCGAAAAGTTTGGCCGCCTCGGCCACACCTTGAGCAAAGGGACGGTCTTCAAAACTAAACAACATGTTGTTGTGAATGAAAGCGCCCAAGGGAAATTGAATGGGCAGATAGCGGCGAAGATCATCCAAAAGTGTGTCGAGTTTCATAGCCCTATTGTAAGGATGGTAGAGAGGAGACTCAACTCATTCCGACATCGATGAAAGGCTTTTCATCAATGTCCAGTTATGGTGACAAACCTTCCATCGGAACACCCTCGGCCTTGAGAGTTTCATAGGGCTCTAAGGTTTCCGCTTTCACACCGCGTGCGAGGAGATACTGCAAAGCTTTCCCCGAGCGATTCCCAGAAGCGCAGTAAAGATAGTAGCGCTTACGACGATCGAGCTTACCCACTTCTTTTTCAAAGTCTTCACGCAAAAAATCGATGTGCTTGGCACCAACTAAATGACCATTCACGTACTCTTCTGTACTGCGAACATCCACCACGACCACATCGGCCTGCTTTAACTGCTGAATCAATTTCTCGTTCACCACTTGGGTTTCACGAGGTGGCTGAACGACCGCTTTTTTGGTGACTTTAGGACGGGGGACAGCACGCTGAAGCGGGCCCGGTGCCGAGCAAGAAACAGCGAGTAAAATAATGATCACCGGCCACATGCGCATTCTCGAAATCCCTGGTCCGTGGAATAATCCTTGAAAGCATAACACAGGAACCCTATGTCTTATCGTCTCACTCTCCTGACTATTTTAATCAGCTTGTTTCTCACGAGTTGTTCAACGGTGCTCCAAAGCCGAATTCGTATGAGCCGATTTGATAACCCAGAGGCCCATGGCAAAAGCCATGGTGAATTTTTCGCTCAGACCAGCAGAACAGTCAGTGTTTCTCACGTTCCCAACATTGACGAGGATCCTCCACAACTCAACGCCGTCGAACTTAAGCAACGTCATGCCTGGGCCGGCGGCTGGGGCCATGGCCTCATGGAGCGCTGGGATATTCAACTCTCCTACCCTTGGATGGCCCGTACGAAATTTCAAATTCTCGGAAGTTCTCGTCAGGCCGCTAAACAAAACAACTTCTCACTCAGCGTGGGCGTGGGTGGCGGGGTGATGGAATCCGTGGCCGACGATGTTGAATTTGATGAAGACTCAAATCGTGGTGAGATGGATCTCACTCTCTTAGAAGCGGCCCTCATGGCCGGCTGGCGTCCCTGGGATTTTATGCTGATCAGCAGCTCGGTCTACACGCAAGACATTGATGGACGAGGCAAATTAAAAACCGAAACCGGTGACTCCTACAAACTCAAACAAAACGGCAGCATCAAAGGCTGGAGCGCAGGACTACATCTCTTTCTTGGACGTTTTGTATTCAGTGGCGACTACACCCGCAGTGATGTGCACTGGAGTAATGGCGCTAAGAATGACAGCTACGATAGTTTCGCCGGCCGCGTGGCCTTTCGCTATTGAACGCTCTTCCTATTGAGGCGAGCCTCGCAAAGATTGTTGAACAAGTCGCTTCACAAGAGGCGACACTGCTCCAGGCCTCACCGGGTTCGGGTAAAACTACGCTCGTGCCACTGGCCCTCATGCGCCATTTCACCGGAAAGATTCTGGTGCTCGAACCCAGACGCATTGCCACTCGTTGGGCCGCACAACGAGTCAGTGAACTGGTGGGAGAAAGTTTAGGCCAGAGCGTGGGCTACATGTATCGCTTTGAGCAAAAAACCAGCGAGGCCACACGTCTTATTTTTCTCACCGAAGGAACGTTCCTACGGTACTTACAAAGCAATCCCACTCTCGCCGGTGTAGACGCCGTCGTGCTGGATGAATTTCATGAACGCCACCTCGCCACAGATCTGGCCTTTGGTCTCTTCCGTTCGCTTTCTCGCCAGTGGCAGAAAGTCCCTCGCCTCTTGATCATGTCCGCGACCTTAGATGAAGCTCCTCTTAAAAAACATTTTCCGACTTTAAAAAAAATCAATATTGAAGCGCCGGTTTTTCCTTTGGAAATTAAGTGGGCCCCGCGCGAAGCCGAATGGGGCAAGCGCACCCTTGAAAGTAAAATCATGTGGGGCATCCAAGAGTGCTGGAAAAGTCCTGGCGATATGCTGGTGTTCTTGCCCGGCATGGGTGAAATCAAGCGCGTAGAAACTCTCTTGAAAGAGCGTCTCGGTGATTTTCCCGCACGCGTGCTCATGCTTCATGGCCAAGAGTCCTCCCCCGAAAATGAACTCATGCGCCCGCTTCCCGAGCGAAAAATCATTCTCGCATCGAATGTCGCCGAATCATCTGTCACGATTCCCGGTGTCCGCATCGTCATCGATGCGGGTCTTCAGCGTGAGGCGGTGTTCTCAGCGTGGTCTGGCCAAACTGATCTCGTCACGAATCCTTGCTCACAGGCCTCCGCCATTCAGCGTGCCGGCCGTGCTGCTCGGACCGCCAGCGGTGTGTGCTTGCGCCTGTATCCAGAAATAGATTTCAACGCACGCTCGGCCTTCACCACGCCGGAACTCTTAAAAACCGATCTCGCTGAAGTGTTGATGGAGCTCGCGCAGTGGAACATCACGCCGGAAGATTTTCCCTGGCCGGATATCCCCTCGCCCGACAGACTCTCGCATGCCCGTGAACTTCTCCTGAGTCTCAATGCAGTGGTGAACAACAAACTCACAGCTCCCGGCAAGGCCATGCGCCTGGTGCCTCTTCCGGTGCGTGCTGCACGGGTATGGGTTGAAGGCCGCGACCAGGGCACAGCAGAAGCCTTTCGTGATCTGTGCCGGCAACTCGCTCATTGGCTGGAGCGTGGTGAGCAGGCGAGAAAACTGGAAGAGCGTCTGCGCCAAAGCAAAGCTCAAGGGCAAGAAATTCATGCAGAGAAATTTTGGCTGGCGGGCTTTAGTGATCGCATCGCCAAGGGCCGCAGTGTGGATGTCATCACGGTCACGGGTGACACTTTTAAGCTTTCACCGGAAGTTAAAAATGTCTGGGACCCACGCCGTCCCTACTGGCTCGCTCTCGAAGTGAATGGCGCGCAAAAGCACGTGACCAAACTTATTCCTCTGGAAGCAGAATGGGTGATGGCCCTGGCGACTCCGGCGGTTGAAACATTGTTTGATGAAAAACGCGGCAAGATGGTGAAGCGCACACATCTCAAACTCGGAGCGCTCACACTTGAAACCCGCGAAGAAGTGCTCGCGGATGCACCTACCATGGAGCGTGGCCCGCTGGAAAAAGCCGCCCGCCAATGGCTCGCTGATTTTCAGCAATCTTCGGAGTATGTGCGCTGGGAACTTTTTCAGAAGACGAGCTTTCCTGATAAAGCGCTGGCGGGTTTTGAGTGGGATCTTTTCTTAGAAGAATTCCTGCTCGAAGACTTTCTTCCCACGCCTGAGCATGAACGGGAATTTTTGCAGCGCCTGCGCCAAGAGTTGCAACTCTATGTCGACAGCAGCTTCCAGCTGCGCCTGCAAGATATCTGCCCCACGCATTTTGTGCTTCACGAGAAACGCTCCTGCGAGATTCATTACGACAAAGGCCAGCCCCCTTGGATCGAAGCCCATATCCAAGACTTTTTCGGTCGCACGACTCATCCCGCTCTCGCTCAGGGAAGAATTCCCCTGACCATCCATCTGTGGGGCCCCCATGGGCGTGCGCTACAAGTCACCGGCGACTTAGCAGGCTTCTGGACACGTCATTATCCTTCAATTAAAAAAGAACTTATGCGAGATTACCCTCGCCACTTTTGGCCCGACACTCCGACCACGGCCATCCCGATGCTTAGACTTCCAAGGAAAAAATAAATGCGCGACCTCATACTGCTCCACGGTGCCCTTGAAACGAGCAAAGTGATGGAACCCTTGGCAAAAATTCTGGGTGAAAGTTTTCGCTGCCATGTTTTGAGTTTTGTTGGGCACGGCGCGCCCGGTGCGTGGCCCGACCCCTTTCGAATTGAAACTTTTGTCGAGCAGCTCGATGCTTACCTCACCCAACACCAGTTGCAGAACGTCACCATCGTTGGCCATTCCATGGGCGGCTATGTGGCCCTCTCCCATCTGGCTTTTGTGGATGGCTCACCTATTTCACGCGTGGTGTGCTACGGAACGAAATTCGATTGGAGCGAAAAGACGGTGGCAAGCATGCTGGCGCAACTGCATCCAGAAAACGAAGCGCTCATGGCCTATCTTAAACAAGAGTTCGGTGATCAGGCGACGCGCCTCTTAGCTTCAACCACGCACATGATGTCTCATCTTGAACGTCTCGATGGCCTGCAACCCGTGGACCTCGTCGACATTCAAGCGACGGTGGATTTGGTGTGGGGAGATAAAGATAAAGTCGTGACACTTTCTGAGACCGAGCTCACGGCATCGCTCTTACCGCAGGGACAAATGCATATTTTGAAAGAGTCGCGCCATGAGATGGAGCGCTGTGATCTGAAGGCACTGGCGGCGATTGTTGCGGGCCAGTGATTAGATTTCGAGAATGTAGCGAACCGGAACAGTGACGTCGTACTGCTCGATGCCGACTTCTTTAGGAATCGGTGGGAATTTTCCTACACGTTGAATGGTCTCAAGTGAGCTCACATTGAAAGCATGGAAAGGAGATTTCTTTTTAATCTCCGCTTTCAAAATCTTGCCATCTTTGTCGATGACCATATTCACAAACACAATGCCTTGCTGGCCAAGTTTTTTCGCGCTCAGTGGGTAATGCAAATTGCGTTGGATGAGTTGAGCGATCTGGCCGGCGTAAAGCGCCTTAGGATCGGTCGAGTTTCCGCCGCCGGCGCCTGAAGCCACGCCGTTGCCTACAGCGAGGCCCGTGCCCCCTTCGCCGACCAGTCCCGCCGGTGCAGTCGCCGAAGCCGTTGTGTTGACTTCATCGACTCCTTTGGCCGGGGCCGTCGCTGGAGAAGTGTTCGTAGAGATTGCCTGAGGCTTTGCTTTGCGAGGAGCTGGAGGTGCTCCCTGTACGCGGCCATCGCCACCGCCAGAGAGACCAAAAGTTCCGAAGCTTAATTCAATGGGAGTCATTTTTTTTTCGGGAAGTGTTCCAAAAATCATACCCGCCATCGAGAGATGGACAATCGTGCTGAGAAGCAGGGTTTTGTTTAAAGATACCGCCCGAGAAATCATGATGTTTGGTATACCAAACGTGGTGCATTACCGTCAATAACCCGTGAAAAAATCACATCAAGCGGGCCCTGCGATTCCAAAGAGGTACAGTCACCAAGCGGAACCAGACCGCAAAAAAAGCGCAGGCCTTCAGAAGTGTTGAACCCCATTCGCGGGCATCCGGTTGATGGCCACCGACATAGCGCCAAACAATCCAGAAGAGGCCCGTGTAAATACCGAAGCAGAACGTCATCGCCAGCCGACGGGCGGGAGTGATGGATTCATGAGGTTGAGGCTTGAGAAAATGAAACGGAAACCAGACGGCATTCAGGTCTGAAAGCCGGCCATGAAGACGAGTGATACGATCAAGCCAGCTCATTAATAGTCCCCCGTTACGGCTTCCAGCACATCTCTAATATTGTCGGCCGGGGTTACCGTGTCCATAGCATCTAACAAAAGATCAATATTGAGATCCAGACTCGTGCCCGCTGAAGCCGTGAAGACACCTTCAAACTTAATGGTCATGCCATCCTGGGAACTGTAGTTGAAGGGTGCGTTCAAATTCACGAACTCCACTGATGGTCGGCCATTCGTGAGGTCGCACTCTTTCTCAAGATCGATTTCTATGCGGCGATAGACGCCGGCGGGAATACTCAGATTGCCTAAACTTGTTCCGTTAGGGTCGATGGCCACTCGTCCTAGATTCAAATCAATATTACCACTCCCGTCGGGCCCAGCAGAGTCGAACTTGAAGCGCAGGCGCTTGAAGCAAAAGAAGACGTTCGTGGCTGCTGCGCGTGCGCTTGGAATAAGCAGCTTATCTTGCACAGGCTTCCACCACGCGAAGGGCTGCTGATCAACGAGCCGCACAGCTACTGACACGCGCGCCGGATTGCCAGTAGAGGTCCCGCAAGACCAGGTGTTCAGCAGAAGCATCAAGAGGAAAATACTTGTCTTCATTTTTTTTCCTTTTTCGTCATCGGCACTGCAGTGAGGGCAACGTGAAAAACTTCACCATTTGCATCCCCCTCATCTTCGAGAGCGGCAAGCTCCTCGAGCGCGCGATCCATGATGCGCTTGAGCTTCGCAGTCTTTTTTGGGTTCAGACGGAAAGTATGTCCCAGAATATGTCGTTCGTCAGTGGTTGCCTTGTAGATTGAATCACTGGCCCGTTCGAGCATCTGGCAATGAAACTGGGCGAGCGCTAATTTGTAAACTCCCCCGTGACATTCTAACCGAACGAACTCTCCCTGTTTCGATAGCAGTTTGTTGTCGTGCAAGAATCGCAGTGCCTTCCGAATCTCTACCACGGGCACCGGGAATCGCAAGCGAGCTTGGACCCACTCAGCGTCGGGCCGAAAATCCTCGAGGGAGCTCATTTCTCGGATAACAACGACCCACCATTTCTCGAGATACTGCCAGGTGACGACTTCCCGGGTACTACGCTCTTGATAGCGTTTGAAGCGAATAATCTTCTTGTACGCTTCTGTCTTTTGATCTCGCTCGTCTCCGTCCTGAAAATGGATCATCTTCTCCAGAAACGACACTTCTTTCTCGTCCCATCCGATCGGGGCTTGCCAGTGCTTAATGTGAGCAAGAGTGAGGTTGCGGCGGCCCTGCACGATGGACGAAAGAAGTGAAACGGAGACATCGAGCTTTGTGGCGAGACGACGGAGCGACATGTTGTGCTCTTTGAACCAAGCGAATAAGGCGGCCAGATACTCTCTGTATTCTTTGAAGTCATAGGGAGAGGGTCTGGCCGCTGGTTTCATATCTACCTCTTAGAGAGAGCCGCTGGCGGACTCAAGGCTATCACGCAATCTTCCCGCGCTATGCCCGTTGGCGGCGTCAAGGATGTTCTGCACACCGAGTTCAAGCGTCGTGGCCCCATCAACTACGAACACACCATCAAATTTCACCGTGATCCGCTCATTCGATGAAAAAGAACCGAAGTCATTTGAGAGTGAAGCACTCTGACCAGCACACTCTGGCTCGAGGTCAAATTCCACGCGGTAGTACGTTCCCTCGGGTACCTGCACCGTCCCCAAAAGTGTTCCCGAACTTGTGATAGTTTGCTGCCCAAGTTCGAAATCAACATTGTCTTCAGAAGTTTCAGGCAAAGAAGTATCAGTGAGATCTTTTTTAAAACGCAGACGCTTGAAGCAAAAATTCAAATTACTTACCGCAGCTCTTGCCTCTGGGATGATCCAACTCATAACGCCAGCAGTTGAGTAGCCACCTGTTTGTAAAGTCACGGGATGTGTCCCACCACTTGAAACTGAAGAGTCAGAGGACGGCTGACAAGCGGCCAAAGCTGATAAAAGCATGAGAGGTAATAAACGTACTTTCATAAGTCTCCTTTGAGGCGGTGAGCAAAGCTCCCGTCATGAAACTATGATCGGCGAATTCACCTAGATTATCACTTAATTGTCATCAAAAAGTAAACATTTATTGATTTAAATTAATTAATTTCAAGCATATACATTAATAACTATCACTTAACCATGTTCAAATTGTAAACACACTAGACAAAGAAAAAGGGCCCTAAGGCCCTCTTTCTAAAGATAAGCTATTTCAACAAACCTTCATTCTTCATCGCAGTTTGAACAGCTGGACGCGCGTACACGCGAGTGTTCCAAGCAGCGATGTTAGGCCATTTGCCAGTTGTTTCGAAACCAACCATTCCGCTCCATGAGAAGCAAGTGAAGAGGT
>JBEIPE010000053.1:0-12053 GCA_040377215.1 Halobacteriovoraceae bacterium | reverse complement strand
GATAACGCCACTCATTTTTTTAGTGCGCTCACAGGCCTCACGGGCATCAATCGGACAGGGCTGATTGGCGGCCCAACGGCGCACAAAAAAAGTCACCGTCAGCATCACCAGACTCGCCCCAAAGAGCCAGCTCTTATGATCCGAGAGCCAAATCAGTTGTGGAAACTGACCAAGCATTCCCACCAAGGTGGCGCCCATGCCTAAGGCCACTAACAGCGATGGCAGCGCACAGCAGATGAGTGTGCCAAAACTGGTGAAGAGCGAAAACCAGGCCGTGAGCCAGCTCGCTTTATTTCCGAGTAATGTCGGTGACGACATAGCCAGCATCCTTAATGATTTCTTTGATTTTATCATCGCTCACAATTTTATCAGACGTATAGGTGACGAGCTTCTTATCTAAGTCCACATTGACGTTGGTGATCTCAAGTGCCGAGAATTTTTTCTTAATCCCTTGAGCACACATGGAGCACACCATGCCCTTCACCCCGAAGCTGACGGTTTCAGCGAAAGCGGAGAAAGAGAGCCATAACGAAAGCATTAAAACAATTGTCTTCATAAATGCACCATTAGATTGAGCATCATATCGCCTTTCAGCGATGAGCCCATTTCCCATAAAACGTTGTGATAAAAAAACCGCAACAGCGGCGTGATCTTTGCTTCCCGTGAGGTAATGGGATCATACCAGGCCTGCACCATCGCCCACGCCTGCAAGTCTTGAAAGTCTGCCAGAATCGGCGAAATCCCCACTCGCCCCACGTAGATGCCAGTGTCGTAATCTGAGGTTCTGAGATGCAGATACTTGGCGGAGATAAAATGACGACGAGTTTCCCAATCGCTCTCCGCCCCGCCCATAACAGCGAGGCGATCTTTAATATCCCCCCACTCACTGCGGCCTACGCCTGAATGCAAATACACATTGGCCTGAGAGGCTTCGCCATTATGGCGCCATAAAAGATGATTGAGCTTGGCGAGCTGGTATTCTTGCTCGTCGCCCGCTTTGTCTTGCAAGCGCCAGTAGTTCACACCGGCCGCCCACTTAGGAGAGAAGGAATAGCTCGCCCCGGCGTCAGTCATGTCAGGCATCGTCATGCTTGAAATCACCCAGCCGTCTTTATAGATCACCGGATGGGCCCAAGCGACTAATGGCAAAAATAAAAGGACCAACCACTTCATAAAACTCCTACTAAGTGGAGAACGCATGAGATGGCCCTTTTGTGACATCAAGGCATTTTAACGGTGAAAGTCGCACTTTTGCGAATGATGCGTCCCTGGTCTTGCGCCGTGAACACGCCACAGCCGATCAAGTTATTTTGCTCAAAGAAAAACTCTCCGACGAGCATCATGTAGTGGGGCTGCACCTCACCGTCCTGCGGTACTGGCTGAGCGACCCAGCGTGGACGAATGGCCTTACCACTCTCTAGCTGCTTACGGGTCACCATATGAATCCAGCCACCGTTGTTCAATACGAGGGCATCATTATACCAACGAGCATTTGGCTCAGTCTCAATCACGCCTGCGCGGCGCTGATCGTAAGGGGTGGTTTTATTCACACGCCCAGTGGTGAGATCCATCGCTGCAAAACCCGTGAAACCGTTTTGACGGGTCGTGGCCATCACGGCCCAGGCCTGCGTGCCATCAAACTGCACACTCACCGGCATACCGCCGTCAACTTCACTCATGAGCGTGTTCCACTCAATTTTATGAGTCACGGTATTGAAGGCCGTCATGCCTGCGAGCCCTCGCGCGATGATGAGAAGATCATCGGCCAACACCATGGTTTTTCCACGCCAAGCGGGATTCTGTTGGGTCTCAAAAGTGTGACGGGCCAAGAGCTGACCCGTTGAGCTCACCTCCAGCAATTCAAAGCCGGCCAAGGCCCACAACGTGTCACCTTGTTGGACCAAAGAAGTGATGCGTGTGGGATGTTTAAAAATCTCCACCCCATCTAAAGTTTCAATGGCAAATTGGCCATGCAATGAGCTTTTGCGGGCCACGAAAGTACCTGCAAAAACAGGAGGATTAGCGATGGAGTAACTGGGATTGGTGGGGTCAGCGCGCTGGGCATCTGAGCACACGATATCGAGGTATGAGGCCTGGGCGCTAAACGACAAACCAAGGGCCGCAACAAGAGCGAAAACCATAAGGACTCCTTTCCTAGTTTTATGCCCTGATTTTATGAAATTTCACTCTTAGAAGTCATGTAAATATTACCAAGAAAGCCCGCCGACCGTTCGACTCGGCTATAGTCTGCCCCCTATCGAGAGGAACTCCATGAAACACGTCTTTTGGCTTACGGCCCTATTGGTCACTTCATCCGTCGCGTGGGGGCAAGACCCTGAGTATGACTACGCTTTACTCTCTGAGCGCCGCGCGAGCATGGTACTGCCGACTTACACCAAAGAACAAAAGCTCAATGTTCTCAAGCAGACCCGTGTCGTGCTTACGCAACTTTTTGTGCATGACCTGGTTAAGCTGCGTGATTTCGGCCCAGGTACAAACCCCACTCCGGCCTTGGATGCCCTAGAAAACGAAATCGAGACAGTCAGCGATATGGATTTCCACGGCCGTCTGCGCGACATTGTTAATCGTCTTAAAGATTTGCACACCACTTATCGCTTCCCACTTCCTTATGGCTGCTACGCCAACTTACTGCCCTTTAGTTTTAAAGAAGTCCTTCGCGCCGATGGCGAAAAAATCATTGCTGTTGCAAGCCTCTCAACTGATGAGGCCATCACTCGCCTTGTGCCAGGACTGGTCGTGCAAGTCGGTGATGAACTCATCAGCTACAACGGCCTCGCTCCTTACGAAGCGGCCCACGCTCTTGAGCCGCGCGCTTTGGGTGCCAACCCGGCCGCTCAATTGCGTCGTGAGATTGGTTTATTGAGTACCAAAAGCCAAAAGCGGGACTTCCTCCCCGCGCAAGACCACGTTGAACTCTCGCTGAAGAACGCCCAAGGCGTGATCTACTCTGTGAAAGTTCCTTGGATCAGCAGTGGCGATCTCGAGTGCCTCAATCCTAAAACGGACAAGATGAAAGCGCCGACCACTGAAAAAGTCATTCCGTTGGACATGGGTCTCGATGACGAGCAGTACCTGATTAATCGCTTCTACCGTCAGAAGTCTGCCAACAAACGTTCTGACGGCTTCCAAGATTCTGCCGACCCGATTCTCAAATTTAAACGCATCACCAATCAGCATGGGGTCTTCGGTGTGCTGAAGCTTGAAAGCTTCGTGCCTGATGAACTCTCGGTTGATGAAGTCATCACTGAAGTCGCTCGTATTCTCAAAACAGAGTTCCGCGGCACTCAAGGTGTCATCTTCGATGTGCGCAATAACGGCGGCGGCTACATCGCGCTCGCAGAAAAGATGGTGCAGCTCTTTACACCTCGAACTGTGCAGCCTCTGGAGTTCCGTCTCAAGAATAGCTCGATGAACCAGACTTACTGGAATCGTTGGCCTACCGATCCATTTAATCTTCGTATGCTTGAAGCACAAAACCTGCGCACTCACTACACGCGCCCCCTGGCCCTTAACCGTGTGGCGGATGTGAATAAGCTCGACCAGGCCTACTTCGGACCTGTCGCTGTGTTGATGAACTCAAACTGTTATTCATCATGCGATATGTTTAGTGCCATTATGCAAGACCACCAAGTCGGAACCATCTTTGGCGAAGACGAGAATACCGGGGCGGGTGGTGCCAACAACATTTCAATTAAAGACATCTTCCGCTCTTTGCCGGAAAACCTGCGCGGCGTCTTCGCCGTCCCTATGCCGGCAGGCCAGGACATTGGCTTCTCTTGGCGCCAAACGGTGCGTTCATTCGGTACTCGTCGTGGCGACTTGATTGAAAACACCGGGATCATCGCTGATGAAGTCATCCCAGCGTCTGCCATGGATCTTGTGTCTGAAGACTCAGAACAGTTTGCCACCATCTCTGAACGTTTGCTTGAAGCCGCCGATGAGCGCCGCTCATCAGTGGAGTTTGAAGCGTCTCGTGCTGATGTTCCGATGAATACGGCCCTCACGATCAAGGCCCGCTGGACCCATACTACGGCGATCGAGTTCCGCTTGAACGGTGTGACTTTGGGAACCATCGAAGTTCCGGAAGACGCTGCCTCCATGACGACACTAACATTGCCTTTCGTGACTCCGGCCGTTGCCGCCAGTGGACGCATCGAGGCCCTGGGCCTATTTGATGGGGAGTTGGTGTGGCGCAAGTTCTATCAGTTCCGCACGGTCCCTGCTTCCATCGTGATGAATCCTAGCGGGCGCCTCTTTAGCGACTTCTCTGCCGAAGCTCCTGAGCTCTTCACGCTTTACAGTGAAGGCGCTGGCGGTTGGCAGGTTCGTGACGGCGCACTTCGCTTAGGTCAGGGCCCGCAATACGAAAATGGTGTCCTCACCGACGCCTCACTCTTCGTCACTCTTCCGGTCGATTCGCAGATGACTTTCACGGCCAACATCGAAGGCTCAACGGAAAAGGACTATGACTTCTTTAAAATTGTCGTCATTGAAAATGGGCAAGAAACGGAGTTGCTTGCGGCCACCAGCGGGACCATTCCATCCCTGGCCTATACCTATGATTTGTCGGCCTATGCCGGCAAGGCGATTGAGCTGCGCATGAATTTTGAAAGCGATGGCGCCGAGACTGATGTCGGCCCCATCGTTGATCAATTTGTGATCTGGTAACTACTGCTGATAAACGCGGAACTGCACTTTGCGGTTCTGCCATTCTTCGGCGAGCTGTACTGACTGATCACCATAGCTCACTGTTACAATCTTCGCGGGCGGCACTCCATTCTCTACCAACATCGCCGCCACATTCTGTGAGCGTCCTTGCCCGAGCACAAAGTTTTTCTGCACGTTTCCTACCCGGCTGGCATAGCCTTCCAACACAATACGCGTGACCTTGTCGCCGACGCTCTTGTAGAGCGCGATGAACTTCTCCACTTTTTTCTGCTCGCTGGCGGTAATTTCAGTGCGGCCATTGCCGAAATAAATATTCTCCGTGGCCACCAAACGGCCAAAGCGTTTTTCATCTTCGCGGTTTTTAGGCGGGGCGACCGCCACCGGTGGCGCAGGTTTTACGGGTTGGGGCTGCGCTTGCGGAGCTGGTTTTTCTTCCGCTCCGTCGTGCCACTTGATCCCTGCGAAAACGGTGTAGTTATTGCGTTCCACTTCGTCAGTTCCTGCGAGACCGCCGCCGGCATAAAGGGCGTAACTCTCGCCCGTCTTGTGTTTGGCGGTGAGATAGTAATCACCTTCATCCTGGCGCTCATCGCTTTCAATGGTGAAGTTCCGAATAACCTCAGCGTTCACATTCCATTTCTCTGTCACATCCAGTGAAAGCCCTAACTGCACCAAGGCAAGGTTACGATAATCCAATTCACGGTAGTGGCTACGAGGCGCATGGCCATAGCCCAGGCCACCTAACAAATGCCAGCCTGCCCAGTGGCCTTCGGCCAAAAGCGAAACGGAACCCGTCACACTACGAGCGGTGGTGAAATTTTCTTTTTTGCCCGTCGGCAAGGTGATCTGCGGATTGATCGAGACGAAATCCCACAGGCGATACTTGGCGCGCACCACGGAATCGGCCAATGAAGTATAAGACTCTTCCAGCACTTTGTTTTGTACCGCCGCGAGGTCGAAGCCAAAAACCAAGCGCTCACTCCAGTAGTGGCTGTAACCAAAAGTCAGCACATTGTTGTAGTTGATGATGTCTTCATCCACCGCATTGACTTCTGAGTCAGTATAATAAAAAGGCGCGTGCACATGAGCGTAGCTCGCTGTGAAAACATTTTTTGCGGGGAACTTTTCGGTGAAGGCATCCTCGAGCAGTGAGTAGCGATAGCTATCTGTGAAGCGATGACCAATCAAATTCACCGCCTGCGCTGAAGTCGTCATCAAACAAATAAACAAGGCCAGCCAACGCATGCATCGCTCCCATAAAAAAGGGCCCCGAAAGGGCCCTTGTAACTTGTTAAGAAAATTATAACGAGGTTCTAGCGGCAAGACACTTTTTTGCTGGTTTTAATCACGAGTTTAGGCATCGAAACCAGTCGGGTATCGTCGGTGAAGATGAAGCTGCTGGCACCGCCCTTCAATTCTTGCAACTCACTCCGGCCCAAGCCGAACAAGGCGCGCACATCATACTCCGTCTTTAGCGCCATGCAGTTGTAGCGGCCACAACGACTGGTGCCACGAGCGAACTCATTCTCGTAAAGGCCGTTGACCGGCGTACTCATGGGCTGCCAGAACGAAGCGTTCTTTAGTTTCTTCCAACTCTCCAGGGTGAACTCCTGGCCTGAGCAGCGACGGAACGGAGCACTTGAGATACACAGGGCCTCAGTGTCCTTATGGTCATCGAGCACCACTTTCAACACATCCACCGCCAGGCGTGCTTCTACGATCTCACCATCCAAATGAGGAATGTCATACACCACAAAGACCTGGGCATTCTTGACGATGTAGCGGTTCAGTTCACGGATGTAGCTGTTCGTTTGTGTGCCGTAGAGATAGCTCAATTTCGCCGTGGTACTTGCGCGTGAGCTGACATATGGAAAAGTCACTCCCGCTGGGTTAGCACTTGCGCGAGCATTGAGAACGGTTTCTTCAAAGGTCTCACACAAGACTTCTTGCGCGCGGGCCTTGCCCACACCCGTGAGTGTGATCGCCAAAGTGACACCACGATCTGAAACCAAGCTCAGCGCTGCGCTTTGCGCACCGGCAGCGGTAGGTCGGAAGACGAGATCCATCACACAAGACCCTGGCAAGATCACATCACCGCAGGTGCCTTGTGTTCCCGGGAAGCTGCCGCCAGTGAAGCCGAACACACTTCCATCCAATAGCTTGTCACTTAAGTTCACCGGCAAATCGCCGCTATTGATGATTTCAACTTGCTTGCGAACCTCGCCACCGACCGTCAGCTCACCGAAATCAACCTGACGTCCGTGCATGGCCGCGAGTTTTAATTCACCTGGTTTAGGAGGTTCACCCACAACCACAGTATAGGCCTCGCCAATCACAGGGATGCGACGTTGCAAGAGCGCTTGCTCTGAAGTGGTCCAGTAGCTCACAATAATATCGTCTTGATGGATCCCGGCGACAGTCGGCGTGTAAGTCACATCGACTTCACAAGACTCACCTGCGCGCAAGATTTCAGGGCAGCCTTGCAAGATGCGGAAGGGAGCGCCTTTGTCCAAGCGAACTGAAACATGTAAATCACGATCACCATTGTTTTTTATCACGGCGGTATTTTGGCGAGCAGGGCCCACCACATCACGGCCGTAATCCAATGAGCTGCCGCCGCCTTTTGCAGTGGCACTTAAGGCCGACTCATCTAACGGCTCGGCCGCTTTCTTTTCGCCACGGAGGGGAAGCAGGACACGCTTCACATCACTTGGATTCTTTTTGTAAAAATATGAGGCAATCAAGTTGTCCGCGTAAACTCCGACTTCCCGTGCTTCAAACTCAACGTCGAGTGCACAGGCCTTCGTCGCCGCATGCTCGCGTTGGCAGTCACCATTGGTGCCCGGAAAGCTGCCGCCACGAAAGCGAAAATGCGTTCCGACCTCAAAGCTGTACTCCACCACCATGTCATCATCAGCATTAGGGTTAAGTGAGTTCACCAGCATGCTACTCGTAGTTCCATTCGTGCTGACCTTCAGCTGGCGAGAGCCATCAGAAAGTCCCAAAGACAAAGGAAGAAGTTCCGCCGTGGCCTCTGTCGGGACCAGGGAAGCGACCGCTTTTTTGGCATCTTTTGTTAAGTGCGGATTGCCGCAACCTTGGAGCAACAAAACAGATAACAAGAAGAGCATCTTCATAAGAAGCCTTTACCTAGGAATTGAGAGTTCTAGGCATTGCTCTTCCAAGAATCATGCCGGCCAAAGCCCGTTCTTAAGGTATTAGGCCTGCTTAAATATTGGAGGGTGTCTAAAGATTGGACAAAAGTGGAAAGGGCCCAGGCAAAAACCCAGGCCCCCACCGGGGAGTTCTAGTACCAGTATTTCACTGCTGCACTAGTCATAAAAGCGTCTGCCGTAGCACTTGTCGTATAGATGTATTTAATGTTCGCACCGAGAGTCAGGTCATTGCCGTTCTCCATTTTTGCGACGGGAATATCAAAGCCAGTCAGTGGCGCAAAACCCAAATCCCAAGTCTCACCTGTCAACACTGGACCGGCCGCCATACCTACATAAGAGTGACGAATCACCGGCACTTCACCACCGAAGTTATAGGTACCGCGCGCCAACAACACTGTTCGTTGGTCATCGTGGTTTCTATTGTCTTCGTCCATTTCTGTGGTGAATACTTCAGCGCCGACGCCGAAAGGAATGTAAGGCTGAAAGCCCACGTCCACACCCATTCCCAAAGATGTGTCATAGCCGCCTGAGGGATTGTTCATCCCGAGGTTCACACCCATGTGGATTTTTTGTTCCTCATAAGTTTGAACTTCTTTAGGCTCCGGAAATGTTCCCACTGTCTTTTCAGCAGTGTCTTGTGCGTAAGCACTCAAAGCAGTCGTAGCAAGTAAGCAAAACAAAGTTTTTTTCATCATACGTTTCTCCCTGGTTAGTAACGTAAGACCAGTATGGAGGGCCGAGATGAAAAACGATTCGTTAGACAGTGAAGAATTTGTGGAGAAAACTAAACACTCGCCCCTACAGAGAGTCGACGGCGAGTTGCAGGGCCTTGTAGGCATTCACACGGCCTGCGCCGTAATAGCTGGACTGCCCCATGGAATCGGCCGAACGCGTGATGATGCTTTGCACTTGAGACGGAGTCAGTTTCGGATTGACTGAGAAAACCAACGCCGCCACGCCACTGACAACGGGTGTGGCATAGGAGGTGCCGCTACCGGTGCGGTACTTCGCCAGCAGCAAGACATCGTCATAGATCGTGGTGGAGTACATCATGTAACCTGGCGCCATGATATCGATGAATGGCCCGTAATTAGAGCCGCCCCAATCATCTTCGGCACGCCAATACTTCCAACGAGCATCTTCACTATCGGTCGCACCGACCGCAAAAACATTTTTGTAATCAGGATAGCTGGTTAATGAACGATACATCCCGCGGTTACCAGCAGCATAAACTAACAGCGCGCCCTTATCCGCAGCGTACTTACCGGCAGCTTCAACTGCCGGGCTTTCAATGCCCGTGAAACTCACGTTAATAACTTTCGCACCCCGATCGGCCGCTAACTGAATGCAATCGGTGATGAGCTTCATGCTGGTGCTGCCCGTCTCATTGGAAATTCTCAGAGGGAGAATCTTCACAAACGGCGCAAGACCCACGCCCCCCATGGAATTTAATTTGGCAGCGATTAAACCCGCCACAAAAGTTCCGTGAGACGTTGTGGTGCTGTTATCCGCTACTCCATCTACCATGTTATGGCCGGGCAACAGATTGCCCTTGAGGTCTTCATGATCGGCCTGGGCACCTGAATCGCAAACAGCGACAATAATTTTTTTGTCATCATTGGCCAATTCCCAAGCGGCTTCCGTCTGCACATTGCTGTGATGCCACTGTGAGCTCAGATCCGTTTCTTCTACATCATCGGGCGTGGTCTCGATGGTGTTATAGGTGACGAATTCATACTCGCCGCTTTTGAGCATTTCTTGGCGCAGACTCTCGAGAGATTGTTTATTATTTGCCGTGAGAACTTGGGACTTAGATTGATTCTTTAAACGATAGAGCAGCTCACCCGTATGGTGAATGTGCGCATGGGCACTGAGGGATATGAGCCAAGGCAAAATCCATTTCATTAGAACTATTGTCTCCGGGCCGGCCCAGAGTTTTTGGCCTTGCGCGTAAAGGCAAAGCTTGCCCGGCCCTGAATAATGACTGAATGAAAAATCTCCTTCTGCTTCTGCTACTCACGGCCTGCGCCACTCCACAGGACAACTCTCCTCGCACCGCCTTGGAAACAGTTGAGCAGTTTTATCGCTCGTACCTTTCACTCGCCAATAACAAGCCTCGCAGCGCTCATCCGCCCCTATCAAAAGCCTGGCAGGAGTTGGTGGCCAAGAACGAACAGATTTGTCGCAAGAAGGCCGGCTCAGGAATCTGCGGGGTCTACTCCCATGGCGATGTTTACCTGGACTCGCAGGAATGGAGCGCGGACCTCACTTTCGCCAATTCAGGCTTCCGCGCCGACGAGATCACCCCGGGCAAAATCTATGTGCGCTTCATGCTTTTTCCCCAGTACAAAGACGCCAAGATGAAAGGCTCACGAACGCTGACCTATCTCATGATTGAAGAAGATGGCCGGTGGGTGGTGGATGATATCGTGATGAGGAATCGCTCGACCAAACAAAGCATCCGCGAAGAAATTCGCTACTATCAGTCTCTCTAAGGATGACCCATGAAACGCTGGCTTCTCTGTCTCACTCTCTTTGCAGTCCCCGCTTGGGCGAGTCCCTTTGTGGCGGTCTTTATCGATGCTGCGACTGAGGCGAAGCTCGGCAAGTTCCCCATCGATCGCACCTACTACGCCAAAGCGGCTGACATTCTCAAAGAAGCTCAGGCCAAAGGCCTCGTGTTGAAATATTTCTTTGATCTGCCTCGTAAGGGTGATGATGAATTGGCCCTCGCCATGAAAGGCCTTCCGACAATCCTGCAAGCAAGAATTGACAACGAGGAACCCAGCTCTAAAACACTTGCTGCAAAATTCTTTCGCGCGACGACTGGAAAGCAAACGAATCTCATTTCGGGCAAGCGTGGCTGGATTCCCATCTCCGCACTCCAACAAGACGCTCAGGGAGTGGGCTTTGTGGATACCCGCCAAGGACAGCCTTTGAGCTACCCTGTCTTTGAAAGCTATCAAGGTAAAACTGTCCCCTCACTCGTGCTGTTAAGTGTGGAGATGGCGCTGAATGAAAAAGCCACGGCCGAACTGGGACAAAGTCTCAAATTCTCTCAACGTACGTTGGCGCTCACGGCACAAAGTGAGCTCACCATCACAGCAAAGAGCACCATGAAGATTTACTCTTTCAACGAGCTCATCGAGAAATCGATCCCAGCTGCTGAGCTTAAAGATAAAATTGTCATTCTTGGCTACAGCGGCTCGAAAGCGCAAACCTTCCAGACCGCTCTTGGCCCCATCGGTGCCCATGAATTATTTTTGAGTGCGGTGGAAGATCTTTATGGGCGTGTCGCTCAGTCAGGGAAGTAATCCCCTTCCTTGCAACGTCCCTTCAAGTTTCTTGTTATAAAAAGCCAACAGCTCATCCTTCACTTGCGGCCCTTCGATAATCCCTAAAGCGTAAGCGATGGCCTCAAGAGTCGCCATGCCATACTCATTGGTTTCAGCACGCATATGTAGTGTGGCAGGATTGGGGGTGGTGATCTTGATTCGCTGAACATCTTTGAGTTCAGGATGACGAGTGTGCACCTTACTCGCTTGGCGCCAGCTGCCATCCGGAACGATCAACTGAATCGGTAACGGACTCATTTCGACAAACTCACGCGAGAGTTCCACAGCGTCATCAGAAGGATAAAACAGCAAAGTCCGAAAGCTTGGATTCAGGAGGTCAGTGAGATCTAATCCCTCTCGTCCTTCACCCCGAATACGCATCTCACTATTTGTCAGGGCCTTCACGGCCAAGCGACCAGTATTGGTGGTGCGCTTAAGTTCTTTGGTATGAACTACGAGAGTGATTTTAGTTTTGAGATTGAGCGAGGGTGTGTGAGCACAGATACACCGGAGCTGATGCAGGAAACAACCGGGGCATGGATTTTGGGGTTTGCGTTGACCTGTCATAACAATAAAAAAGGGCCCACAAGGGGCCCTTCACTACTACTGGCCAGCTTTGGCTTTCTTTTTTTCTTTCTTCTTATCTTGTTTTTCTTTTGTGGTCAGTTTCGGCTTGCCCTTGAGCTTGCCTTTATCTTGTCCACCTTCTCCACGAGCCATGATGATCTCCTTCGTTTGAGTCCGTTCCATCAAGCCTATCACATAAAAGCTACTGCGCGCAGTGATTCAAACTAAAAGAATCAACCCCGCAGGTGTTCTGCTTCAAATCTAGGATAAACCGGGCATTGTAGAG
>JBEIPE010000181.1:0-6133 GCA_040377215.1 Halobacteriovoraceae bacterium | reverse complement strand
TCGCTCCGCTACCGTGGCAATCGCCACACACAACGGCTTTGAGAATAAGCATTTCTTTTTCGACACCGAAAGCCGCTTCTTCAAACGTCACTTCCATATCGGCCTGAAGATCTTCACCCATCTGCGCACGTGAACGTCCGCGTCCACCACCGCCGCCGCCACGACGGCCGCGACCGCCCAGCATTTCGCCGAAGATATCGCCAAACATATCGCCGAGGTCGCCGAAGTCTCCTCCGCCGAATCCGCCGCCTGGGTGTCCACCACCCTGGCCCATGCCGGCATGACCAAATTGATCAAAGCGAGCACGTTTCTGATCGTCGAGCAAAACTTCTGCTGCTTCAGAGGCTTCTTTAAACTTTGCTTCTGATTCTTTGTTATCTGGATTGCGATCAGGGTGATGCGCCATCGCTAACTTGCGATAGGCCTTCTTGATCTCTTCTTTCGAAGCACCCCGTTCAACACCGAGGACTTGATAATAATCGCGCTTTTCCGCCATAGGCCCTCATTAACGTGGAAAAGCCCCTCCGAAGAGGGGCTATCTTTAACAGTCGAAAATTAAACTTCTTTGTAATCCGCATCGACGACATCGTCGCCGTCTTTCTTCTTCTCTTCAGCCGTGTCGCCCGCTGGCTGCTCACCCGGAGCTCCTTGGCCTTGGTACATAAACTGCGCCAAGCTATGAGCTACATTCTGCAAACGTTCAGTAGCAGCTTTGATCTCATCGAGATTTTCGCTCGTGAGTTTTGTCTTCGCTTCAGCAACCGCAGCTTCCACTTCGGCTTTCTTATCGGCCGGCACTTTGTCGCCAGCGTCTTTCAAGCCTTTCTCAGAAGCGAATACCAAAGAGTCGAGGCTGTTACGAGCATCAACGACTTCACGACGTTTTTGGTCAGTGCCGCGATTCTTCTCAGCTTCTTCAACCATGCGCTTGATCTCTGCTTCGCTCAAGCCAGAGTTCGAGGTAATCACGATATTTTGTGACTTACCAGTCGCCTTATCAACCGCACTTACGTTCACGATACCGTTGGCATCGATGTCGAAGATAACTTCAATTTGTGGCAAACCACGAGGAGCTGGAGCAATACCAGTCAAATCGAATTTACCCAAAGTTTTGTTGTCGTTAGCGAACTCGCGCTCACCTTGCAACACGTGGATGCTCACAGCTGGCTGGTTATCGGCGGCAGTTGAGAACACTTGGCTCTTCTTCGAAGGAATCGTGGTGTTCTTCTCGATGATCTTAGTGAACACGCCACCAAGAGTTTCGATACCGAGTGACAATGGAGTCACGTCGAGCAACAACACGTCTTTCACGTCACCAGCGAGTACGCCACCTTGAATCGCGGCACCAGCGGCTACCACTTCATCCGGGTTTACACCTTTAGAAGGCTCTTTGCCGAAGATCTCTTTGACTTTCGCTTGAACGATCGGTGTACGAGTTGCACCACCCACCAAAATCACTTCGTGGATTTCAGCAAGAGTCAAACCAGAGTCTTTAATCGCTGTTTTACATGGGCCAACCAAACGATCAACCAAGTCTGTAATCAAAGACTCATACTTGGCGCGTGAGAGGTTCATGTTCAAGTGCTTCGGGCCAGTGGCATCCATCGTGATGAACGGCAAGTTGATGTCAGTCTGGGTCACAGATGACAACTCATGCTTAGCTTTCTCAGCCGCTTCTTTCAAACGCTGAAGTGCCATTTTGTCGTTCTTCAAGTCGATGCTGGTCTCTTTCTTAAATTCTTCAGCGATCCAGTTGATGATGCGGTAGTCGAAGTCTTCACCACCAAGGAACGTGTCCCCGTGAGTTGATTTCACTTCGAAGACGCCGTCAGTGGTGATCTCGAGAATCGATACGTCGAACGTACCGCCGCCCAAGTCAAAGACTGCAACGTTTTTATCTTTCTTCGTGTCGAGGCCGTAAGCAAGAGCAGCAGCCGTCGGCTCGTTGATGATACGTTTCACATCAAGACCTGCAATGCGGCCAGCATCTTTCGTAGCTTGGCGTTGAGCATCGTTGAAGTAAGCCGGAACAGTAATAACTGCTTCAGTCACAGGTTGACCGAGGTAGTCTTCTGCCGCTTTCTTCATCTTCTCGAGGATCTTCGCTGAGATCTCTTGAGCTGAGTATTCTTTACCGTCAGCTTTGACCCAAGCATCGCCATTCTTGTTAGCGAAGATTTCGAAAGGAGCGACTTCTTTAAACTTAGTCACTTCTTTGTCAGTGGCTTTGCGGCCGATCAAACGCTTGATGCCGAACAAAGTTTTTGTTGGGTTCGTAACTGCTGAACGTTTCGCCACTTGGCCTACAAGAACTTCGCCGTTGCCAGAGAAGCCAACGATAGAAGGTGTCGTGTTGTGACCTTCAGCGTTTGGAACGATTTTGTAAGCACCGTTCTCCATCACTGCGACACATGAGTTGGTAGTTCCCAAGTCGATGCCGATAATTTTTCCCATATATATTCTCCTGTTTAGTAATTATTGTTTATCGCTAGCTACGACCACTCTGGCGGCACGCAAGAGGCGGCCATTGAGGACGTAACCTTTTTGGTATTCTTTCAAAACTTCATTCGGACGTTTGCCTTCCAAATATTCCTGGCCCATGGCCTCGTGGAAATTCGGATCAAAATCTTTTCCTAGTGACTCAAGCTGTGTAAGACCATGTTTACCCAACGAATCAAGGAACATCTTACGAACCATGTCGAGACCCACGACAATGTTTTTCACTTTCTGGTCTTGATCAGGCTTCAACATATCTACGGTGCGCTCAAAGTTATCAACCACATCAAGCAAATCACCAAGAATTTTGTCGTTGCCGTATTTGAGGAGGTTTTCCTTCTCACGCTCAAAGCGCTTACGGCCGTTCTCCATCTCAGCAGCGAGGTAGTAGTACTTGGATTTCCAATCTACTTCTTCTTTTTTGGGCTCAAGAACTTCAACTTCTGGAGCGGCCTGCACCGTCTCTTCAGTTGCTGCGTCTTTCTCTTTTCCGTTGGTTTCGTCAGTCACAAAAACTCCTCAATTCAAGTTCAGCTATAAGATGGGTTCAGGGGTAAAAGTGTCAATGTAGAGGCACTAAAAAAACTTATCCCAAAGTGCCCAAACTACTGAAAAGACTAGGTGATGTCGGCGCTAAAAATCTCATCCAGAAGACTATCTAAAATGACCCAGGCCGCAGGGGTCATGCGCCAAGCGGCACCCGCTCTCAAAACCAGCCCTCTTTTTAACCAATTTTCCAGCCGTTTTTCGAAGTCCCTCACACCGGAAAACTCATGACTCTCGAAAGGCTCGGACAAACGGAGGCGAAGATAAAGACGCTCGAGCTCGAGCTCTTTCGCCGTGAGAAGTTCGGGCTCAATTTCTGGTCGACCCGGTTTCCATTTATAGCGATAGGCCTTGTCTTTTCCTTGGGCAAAATAACCAGTTCCCGTAGGTCCTAAAGCCGCCACACTTTCGCCATGCCAGTAGCGCAAATTATGACGGGCCTCAAACCCTGGCAGAGCGAAGTTGGAGACTTCGTAGTGATGGAATCCGCGCGAACGCAAATACTCACTCACCGCCAAATACTCGCGCGACGTGATCTCATCATCAGGGATTTTGGCTTTTAATTTATAACCCGCGGCCGGCTGTAAAATGTAGAGGCTCAAGTGTTTTGGTCCGTAAGACAAAAGCTCTTCTAGCTCTTTAATGACATCACGATTTTTGAGGCCCTGAGGAGCACCCAAAAGAAAATCCACGGAAAAGTTTTTCCCCGCGAGATGACGAAGGAGTTTGAACGTTTCCTCTCTGTCATGAGCTCGATCGAGAATGCGAAGATATTCAGCATCCAGAGATTGTGTTCCAACAGAGTAACGATTCACTCCGGCGTCTTCCCATGCTGCGAGGCCTTCTGCTGTCCACGCCCCTGGATCAACTTCAAAGGTGACCTCTGCATCAGCCGCCAGTGGTAACATTCCCTTCCAAACTTTCGCGCCGTCCACATCCCACAAAGAGGGAGTACCGCCACCAAAATAAACGGTCTCGAGCGGTGCCCACTGAGCGTCTTGCTCACGCATTATTGACTCATGGCGGCCCAAAGAAGCACGCAAATATGCAGCAAACTCCTCACGCTGTGCATGAGGTTTGTCGAATTTCTGTTTGTAAAAATCACAGTAGTTGCACAAATGACGGCAAAACGGCACATGCACATACAAACTTGTCACAATGGTCATGCGGCCCTTGGAATTATCACTCAGTGAAAGGATAATGTCTTACCGTCCAAGGTTACGGATGGCAATGCTACTGGAGAAGACATGCAAGTCGAAGAAACACGTCTCGGTGACCTCAGAACCCTTTTCATCCATTCACCTGGCTCTACGGCCTCGACGGTCCAAATGTGGTTCCGCGCCGGTTCAGCTCTGGAAGATCATAGCAACCAAGGGATCGCCCATTTCCTAGAACACATGTTCTTTAAAGGCACTCCTACGCGCCCGGGTGCGGCCATTGCTCAAGAGATCGAAACGTTCGGTGGTGAAGTGAATGCTTTCACCAGTTTCGATTACACTTGTTACTACATCAACGCCCCTGCTCGTAAAATTCCCAATGCACTTACCATCTTGTTAGATATGGTCGCGAATCCCATGTTCAAGGATGAGGACTTTCCAGCAGAGCGTGATGTGGTGTTTGAAGAGTACCGCCGCGCTTTGGATAATCCTTCGCAGTTTCATTTCATGCGTTTGCAAGATAACTGCTTCTCTGGTGGTTACCAACACCCGATCCTCGGACGCGAGGACACCATTAAGAACTTCTCTTCAGAGCAGCTCAAAAGTTTCCGTAACCGTTTCTACAATCATAAAAATGCGATGCTTGTGGTGGCCGGTGATCTCACTGAAAGAGCAGGTCTTGAAAAATTAATCTCGTCATTCAAGCTTCCTAACGGCGAGCAGTCACACTTCGGTGAATTTTCAGTACCAGAAAAATCACAGGTCAGCGTTCACGAAAAACAAATCCGCCAAGCCACACTCTCCATGGTGTTGCCAGCGCCAGACTACACAGATCCCTCAGCCTCAGTTGAAGATCTTGCTGTGAACTGTCTCGCTCATGGTGAGACCTCTCGCCTCTACCAAGCTCTCGTCGCACAAACCAGCTTGTGTAACGGTGTGGCCGGTTCAACCATGTACTTCGCCCACAAGGGCTGCCATATGATCAAAGGCAGTTTCCCTGTTGAAAACCTTGCAAAGGTCTTGAAGGCCTTTGAAACGACTCTCGGAAGTGTGCTGAAAGGTGATCTCAAAGAAACAGAAGTGAATAAGATCAAAAACCAATACGTCGCGAGTAAGGTTTACGAAAAAGAAAGTATCGAAGCCTTTGCTTTCTCACTTGGTCACGGTTTCGCTCAGAACGGCGATATCTTCTGCGAAGAAGCCTTCATCAAACGCATCAAAGACACGCCCGCTCGCCAAGTCGCCATGGGACTCCCGCGGATTTTCTCGCGCCCTCTGCATCTCACCATGCAAGTCCCGGAAGGCACCAAGACTGCACCGATTGAAAAACAATTGGCCGCTTTCCAGAAGAGCATTCATGCTCTTGCAAAAAAACACGCCTCAACCGAGACAGCTCTTAAAAAAATAGGCTCAACACATGATGCTGCTGTGGCCATGGTTGAAATCATGCCAGGTGTTCGTTTGATCCATCGTCAAAACACCATGACGCCGACATTTGTGCTTCACCACTACACGAAGGGTGGCATCGCAGCTGAAAATGAAAACGATTGCGGTCGTCACGGCATGCTCTCGCGCCTTTTAACCTACGGCTACAAAGGTATGGGCTACGAAGCTTTGAAGCAAGATTTGGAAGCGCGCTCAGCCGCGCTCTCAGGTTTTTCGGGCAAAAATGCTTATGGTCTCACTTTGCACGGCCAGAGCACCGACTTCGATGCTCTTCTCGCACACTTCGCTGGGACATTACTCAAGCCCACTCTACCTGAAAAATTCTTCAAGCATGAACGTCATGTTATTTTGCGTATGCTCGATAACCAAAAAGAAGATGCCGTTAAGCAGGCCTTCAAAAATTGGTATCGTCTGGTTTTCAATGCGCACCCTTACTCGTTGGATGCCTCAGGTAACCCTGCTTCTCTGAAGAAAATGACTCCGGCCGC
>JBEIPE010000228.1:0-4765 GCA_040377215.1 Halobacteriovoraceae bacterium | reverse complement strand
TTGGCCGCAAGCCATGAGTTCGGACCTACCGGCGCGGGTACTTCACGCACTCCTCGCTCCGTGTTTCTAACAGCGTCGCGGAACGCGTGGCTTCCACCGAGAGCGTTGAAGGTCACGACCTTAATGCGGTTGTCAGACATGTAGTCTCCGAAGTCGCGGAAGTTCGCCGTGTCTTGGCGCACTCGTCTCATAACGGCCGCGCAGAAACCTTCCGCCACGCCACCACCAAGGCTATGGCCGGTGCACTGGATACTCTTCCCAGCTTTCACCCACTGAACGGCAGCGGCTAGCTGAACCTGCATCGCACGACGCAGCTGACTGCCACCTTTGGTCGCAATATTGGAATACCAATCGAACGGAGTGGCCGATCCAGCGAAAGCGAATGTCTTCACATCCCCCTCAGTGCGGATGAAGCCTTTGACGCCTTCCAAATTAAATCCATCCATCCGCTGAGTGCCAGCAGGAGTAGAACCGTAGGCCAACTGTGATTCACGCAAAAGACGTTGATGGAGCGCGTGCTCGCGAGTTTGACAGGCCGCTTGCACCTGAGCACGAACAGCCTCGGCCGCTTGCTCTTGTGCCTGATCTGTTTGCACAAGCAATTCGTCTTGGATCAAACGAAAATCTGATTCAATGAATGTGATGAGATCTTTCAGGCCAGGATTGTTGTTGTCACAAGGACACGCCACGCCCCGCTCCTCACCGCGACGAATACGCTCAATATCATAACTGCGTTGAGCGGCCACGATGGTGGCGGCTTCATCATTCGTCAGTGTGCGTGCGAGCTGTTTAAACTTCGCCACATCGCCTTCGCGCTTACAGATAGGATAAGGAATCGCCCAGGCCGAGAAGCTTAACAACAGGGCCATGATTAGAAGTGTGGTCTTCGTCATGAACATAGTGTGCCTTTGTTTATTATTTGGCTCCAGAGCGGCGAAGTTTTCCTCCCTTAAACCGTTGAAATAGCTCACCTCAATATGTCTAAGTGCTCCTTTTTAATGCCACGAAAACATGCCAACTTAAGGATGTATGAAGATTGCGCTCGTAGCTGACACTAATATCCTGTGGGGCGACACCTCCCGCGACATCCTCCTGGAGCTGCATCAGAGCGGCCTGATCGCCCTTTATTGGGGCCCATGGCTGGTGCGCGAGCTTGGACTAGAGCTCTCACCAGAAATGCTCACAGCTGACACAGGCACGATTCTCGGACTTCCTGATCCCAGCGATGAACCGATCGCAGCTTGTGTATTGGCCAGTGGTGCCACCACGCTACTCACGAATAACAAACGGGATTTTCCACCCCACCTCCTCCCCGGCATCCGCATTATGAATTTGGATGAGTTCTTGGTGGCCCACGCCGAACAACCTCAAGTCAAAACAGCGCTTGAGGTGTTGCGATTAAGATACAAGTTGTCGGTGGAGGATTTCACCGCGCGCTTGAATCGCGCGCGGCTACATAAATTTAGCTCTCTAAACTAGGTCCGGTCTCAAGGCCTTTCTTCTTCATCTTCTCAATCAAGGTCGTACGGTTCAAAGACAGCAGCTTCGACGCTTGGTTCTTATTGCCGCCGGTACGATTAAGCGCCTGCAGAATCAATGAGTCTTCGATATCAGACAAGATCGTCTTCAAATCAACGCCCTGATCAGGCAGTTCAAAGATGGTTTTGTACTGAGATGATACGAGCGGATTAGTGCGGTAGATTTTTGATGGCAAATCTTCCGGCAGAATTTCATTACCACCACGCAAGATCACCAAACGCTCGATGACGTTTTCAAGTTCACGCACGTTCCCTGGCCAGTCGTAGCTCATCATCAAATCCATCGCTTCATGACTGAAGCTGATTTCATTTGAGCGGTCGGCCGAGGTGAAGCGGTCGAGGAAGTAGCTGATCAAGAGTGGGATGTCTTCGCGGCGCTCTTTCAAGGCCGGAAGTTTTACCGGAATAACATTCAAGCGATAGAACAAGTCTTCGCGGAAGCGCCCGTCTTTCACTTGCAGTTCAAGATCACGGTGAGTGGCGGCGACCATGCGCACGTCTACATCCACCGCTTCCGAAGATCCTACCGGCTCAATTTGTTTGAGCTGAAGGACGCGTAAGAGTTTTACTTGCAAGAGCAAAGGCATATCGCCGATCTCATCCAGGAATAGAGTACCTTGATGAGCGAGTTCAAAACGACCTTTGCGATTACTGATGGCGCCGGTGAAAGCACCTTTGATGTGACCGAAGAGTTCTGATTCGAGAAGCTCGCCTGGAATCGCGCCGCAGTTGACCGACACACGAGGAGCGGCACCGCGGTTTGAGAGTTTGTGAATGGCGTTCGCCACCAATTCTTTACCGGTACCTGATGGTCCGGTGATCAACACCGTCGAATCTGACTTAGCGACTTTTTTAATCCGCTCGAAAACTTCTTTCATCGCCTGTGAACGGCCAACCATGCCGTAGAACATGTCTTCAGCAATCGGACGTTCCAGCTTGAGTTGAGGAATCATCGGGCGAGCCGCGCGACCTGAACGCATCGGGCCGCCAGCTTCTTCGCCAGAATTCGTCACGCCGTTGAGCTCAATGCCCAAGCGTTCACGGAAACCGTTGAAAACGAGCTGCTTGAGCACATCAAGCTCAAAAGGCTTTGTGAGATAGTGGAAAGCGCCGCGCTTGGTGGCCGCAATCGCCGTTTCGATACTCGCGAAGCCCGTCATCACCACCGAAGTGAAGGTGAAGCCGCGCTCTTTCAAGATATCGATCAACAACAATCCGTCTGAACCTTGGCCCAAAGAGATGTCGGCGAGCAAGAAGAAGGGAGATTTCGGGTCGTGGTTCTTGGTGAATTCCACCAAGCAGTCTTCGGATGAAGTGTAGAGCAGCACCTTCAAACCGAAAGTACGCTCGAGATATTTTTTAAGCGTGAGCCCCAGGAGGTTGTCGTCTTCCACGATGACCAAAGGTGCGGTCGGGGCCTGATCGAAGCTGCGTTGCAGAAAGTTAAGATCGTCCATAGATCCTCCTGCCAATATGCTAACGGTACCTGAGAGGTTGTGTCAATTTTTGGACACTATGTAAGTATTGATTATATTTCGAGTGAGCGATGCCATTTCATGAATTTTCGCACAGCTTTATCCGGGCCGCCGGCGTAGAAGTACCAGCCGAGGGCCAGTGACGAAATAAGCATGAAAAGAATACAGATTTTGACGTTTGTTTTCTTCTTCCGCAGCCAAAAGAGATAGGCGAATTCTGCGGCCACAATGAGCACAGGAATTCCCCAAAAGGGCGCGTGGCGGATTAAGAAATAAATTTCGCTCATAAAAAAAAGGGGCCCATAAGGGCCCCTTACCTATTGTTCTCTTAACTACAGTCTAGAAGAAAGCCTTGAGCTTCTCAACCATATCCGTCTCTTCCCATGTGAACTCGCCCGCTTTGCCTTTACGGCCGAAGTGACCGTAAGCCGCTGTGGTTGAGTAGATTGGGCGCAAGAGATTCAAGCGCTGAATGAGAGCTTTCGGGCGCATGTCGAAGAGTTCGTTGATCGCGGCCTGCAACTTCATCTCATCAACTTTCGCAGTTCCGAAAGTGTCGATCAAAAGTGACATCGGCTTAGCGACGCCAATGGCGTAAGCAACTTGCACGAGAGCTTTCTCAGCAAGACCAGCGGCCACCACGTTCTTAGCGATGTGGCGAGCAGCGTACGCAGCTGAGCGGTCCACTTTCGAAGGATCTTTTCCTGAGAAAGCGCCGCCGCCGTGAGCGCCGTGACCACCGTAGGTATCAACGATGATTTTGCGGCCAGTGAGACCACAGTCACCCATTGGTCCGCCGATAACAAAGCGGCCAGTTGGATTGATGAAGTATTTAGTGTCTTTGTCGATCAAGTGAGTTGGAACAGTTTTCTTAATCACTTCTTCCATCACAGCTTCTTGAACCTGTTTCAAGGTCATAGATTCTGCATGCTGAGTTGATACGACGATAGCATCGAGACGCTTGAGTTTGCCGTCAACGTACTGAGCGGTCACTTGAGTTTTGCCATCAGCGCGCAAGTCTTTGGCGATCCCAGATTTACGGATGTCTGTAAGACGTTTAGCGAGTTGGTGAGAAAGATCGATAGTAACTGGCATGTAGCTCGCCGTTTCGTTAACTGCGTAGCCGAACATCAAACCTTGGTCGCCAGCACCTTGATCAAGGTACGTGCCTTCGCCTTCGTTCACACCCATGGCGATATCTTGTGATTGTTTGCCAAGAGCGACAGTCACACCGCATGTGGTGGCGTCGAAACCTTTGTCTGAATGGTCGTAACCAATTTTGCGAACAGTTTCGCGAGCAATTTCGTTAACGTTGACGTTCGCGTTAGTGGTGACCTCACCAGCAACAACGATCAACCCCGTCGTGATCAAAGTTTCACAAGCAACGCGCGACTTAGGATCTTGAGTGAGCATGGCATCCAAAACAGCGTCCGAGATTTGGTCGGCGATCTTGTCCGGATGGCCCTCAGTCACTGATTCAGAGGTGAACAAAAAGTCTTTCAACATGGGGAACTCCTCGCGCGGGTCTAAACAATTATTAGTCTAAGGCGCGTTTTTATACCTATTTAAGCGAGGAGTGGCAAAGGGAAATCACTTAAGAGTTGTAGGAGTTTTCTTTAAACCGAAATAGATGAAGTAATGGGGGTTTCTCCACGAGTAAAACACCCATTGACCCTCAATGGAGCGGGCCACATAGATTTTATTTCCACTCTGATAAACGCGGTAAGGCTCACCCTGTGGATCATTGAACTG
>JBEIPE010000378.1:0-2459 GCA_040377215.1 Halobacteriovoraceae bacterium | reverse complement strand
AGACTCTTAAGATTCGTCTCAAAGAGATTGTCCTCGAGTACCAACCCCAATTCCAACAAGACCAAGACACAGAATCGGTGCACTAATATGACACAAGCTTTTATCCCGTTCGCTCTGCCAGATCTGGGCGATGAAGAAATCAACGAAGTCGTCGACTCTCTCCGCTCTGGGTGGGTAACCACCGGACCGAAGGTTCAGCGCTTTGAAAAAGAATTTGCTGAATTCGTCGGTGCTAAAATTGCTCTGTCAGTGAACTCGGCGACATCGGGATTGCACTTGGCCCTTGATGCCATTGGTATCGAGCGCGGAGATAAGGTCATCGTTCCCGTTACGACTTTCACCGCTACCGCAGAAGTGGTGCGCTACTTTGATGCTCATCCTGTGTTCTGTGACATTGATCCAGCGACTTGGAATATCGATATTAAAGAGCTTGAGAAGCTTCTCAAAGCCCATCCAGCAGGGACTTTCAAAGCTGTGATTCCAGTTCATATGGCAGGCCAGGCCTGTGAGATGGATGAAGTCCTCGCTCTCGCTAAGGCTCATGGTCTCAAAGTGATCGAAGACGCCGCCCACTCCTTTCCTACCACCTATAAAGGCAAGTTGATCGGGACGCTGAAGAGTGACATCACTGTTTTCAGTTTTTACGCCACTAAGACTCTTTGTACTGCTGAAGGCGGCATGATCGTCACGGAGACTGAAGACTACGCTAAGCGAATGAAAGTCATGCGCTTACACGGCTTTGATCGTGATGCGTGGAATCGCTACAACAACGCCAAGCAAGCGGCGTGGTTCTATTCGATTGTGGCCCCAGGTTACAAATACAACATGACGGATATTTCTGCGTCGATGGGACTCCATCAGCTCGCGAAGACTAAAGTCTTTTTTGAAAAACGTAATGCCATGGCGACTCGCTATAGCGCGGCCCTAAGTGGTGTGAAGGGTTTGTGCCTCCCGGCCATCAAACGTCCTGAAGATCAGCACGCCTGGCATTTGTATATCATCTCAGTTCCACCTGATCACAGAAACAACTTCATTGAACGCATGAAAGACGAAGGCATCGGCTGCTCAGTGCATTTCATTCCGTTGCATATCCAGCCTTACTGGCGCGATAAGTACGAGCTCAAAGAAGGGGATTTCCCTATGGCGATGAAGTCATTTGGCGGCGTGGTCAGTCTTCCTCTCTACACCAAGATGACTCTAGAACAAGAAGAGCGTGTTCTTGGTGCCGTGAAGAAAGTGGCCGCTGAGCTTTGGGGAGCCTGATGCTCAAGCGCTGCTTTGATGTGCTCTCGTCGCTCGTCGTGCTATTTTTTCTGTGGCCGTTTTTTTTACTGACGGCGCTCTTGATCAAACTGGAAGACGCTGGCCCGGTGTTCTACTTGCAGGAGCGGGTGGGGATCAACGGAACTCTCTTTAAGATTTTCAAGTTTCGCACGATGGTGATCGACGCCGACAAAAAAGGCCTCAAGATCACCGTAGGCATGCGCGATCCGCGAATTACACGTATCGGTTATTATCTTCGCCGCTTCAAGCTGGATGAGTTGCCGCAGCTCCTGAACATTCTTAAGGGTGATATGTCGGTGGTGGGCCCTCGCCCCGAGGTGAAGCGCTACGTGGATATCTACAACCAAGAGCAAAAAGAAGTGTTGAGCGTGCGCCCCGGTCTTACGGACTACGCATCGCTTGAGTACATCGATGAAAATAAGATCTTGGCCAAGGCAGTAGATCCTGAGCGTGAGTACATTCAAGTCATTATGCCGGCGAAGCTCGCGCTGAATTTACGCTACATTCATGAGCAAAGTTTTTGGTTGGACATGAAGCTGATTTTTAAAACCTTCGCCAAGATTCTCTAAAGTCGCTTCACCATTTGATCAATCAGCCACAGTCCATCTTGCTTATGAATCGCAATGACGAATTGGCGCACCAAACGTTTGCTAGAGAGAATCTCCACTTCGAAAACGGCTTCCTCATCTTCGATTTTTGAATGAGTGATGTTGTAGGAATCAAAATCACTGAGCGCCTTCCAGAGATCTTCAGTGAGATAAGGTCTGATGAGGGCCTTGTCCCGTAGCTGCTTTCTTAAGCGCGGGGTCGTGAACTGCCAGAACGTGGTTTCACCAGCTTTATTGCGTAGGGCGTAAAGCACAACCTGTAGAACTTCCTTGGCATCATAGCGAGCTGAGGGATGGGGGAGAGTCGTATCAATATCAGACGGAAGTGCCGCTGATTGAACGTTGGATTGATTCACGAAATAGCGAACGAGAGCGAACTGTGCGGCGAGCACGATCAACAAAGTAGGGAGCATGACTTTGAGATTTTTTTTCATCCCCACTATCAAGGCCTAAGGAAAATCACCTGGCAAGTTAGAAGGCAGCGCAGTAAACTGAACCTATGAATAACATAAGAATGACCTCAGTGATTTCTATCGCTGTTTTTTTTCTCGCTCTAGGAACGTTCGT
>JBEIPE010000098.1:0-9478 GCA_040377215.1 Halobacteriovoraceae bacterium | reverse complement strand
TGCACGTACAATAGTGACGTTGAACTCGTGACGGAAGCGTTTGAATTGAATCGCGCAGCGAACGGTTTCACCGACGGCGATGCGAGCTTGCGTGGTAAAGCCAAGGCCCGTCATACTGACGTCGAGAAGTTTCACTTTATCTAAGGGCCGGTATTTCCCGTATTCGTCTTCTTGATCGACGAAGAAGAGAACATCATCACGGGATTCCACCGGTACACGGAATGACTGGTAGTACTTGAACTCGGCGAGGCTGGTAAGCATAGTGGTTCCCCTTTCAACATGGTCTACTGCCCATATCGGTTGGCAGGAGGAAGAACTTGAGCAGAGTCGCCAACTATTTATGCTTTCAGGTATTTAGTAGGTCTTTGAGGAATGCACCCGCGAAATTGCGGCCGGTGACGGCTTCGAGCTGCTCAAAACCAGGGACGGTATTGATGTCGCTGATCACCGGGCCTTGGGCCGAGATAAGGACATCCAAGCTCAGCACATCGGCCACAGGGCGCGCGGTGATTTGATCGAGGAGACGTTTCAATTCAACGGGCCACTTATGAGAGGCCAGTTCATGGGCATGGCCCCCTTGCGCGAAATTCGCCACGGCCTGCTCAGAACTTCTTTCTAACACCGCCCACACTTTTTGACCCAACAGGGTGATGCGATACTCCGGACCTTGGGGCACACGAGGCTGCACAAAAAAATCTTGATCGCCCATGCGCCACAGAGTTTCTAGCCACGAGAGCAATTCATTTTCTGTTCTGAGGAAATGCACACCCACGCCACGCTGACCGCGGTTCATTTTCAATACCCAGCCATCTTTTGTTTGATGCTGATCATGAAAAGCACGCCAAGCAGGATCGTTCTGCGTAAGTTGTCCGCGGTGAGTGAAAAACGGCAGCGCGGGCCAAGCATGCTGGGCCATCCACAAACTCTGACGGGTTTTATCCCAAAGAGTCTGGCGAATCTCCCAAGCGTTCGCTTGTCTTCCCCACACCGGCCAGTTCATTAAGGTTTTCGTAAAACTTTCGTCCGAAATGCTGGCCACACGATTGAGGGTGAGATCAAAACGTGGAGTCGTCTCTTGCAACGGCCAGTGCACTCGACAGTCTGTGGGAATGATCACCTGCATATCCGGACATTCCGCCAGTAAACGACGAGAGGCGTGGTTGTTGGGATGCTGAGTGAGGAGGGCGACTTTCATGAGATCATTTTACTTACGGCCCTTGCCTCTCTACAATCACTGGTTATGAGAATCTCACTGATTTTATCTTTTTTGCTCGTTGCGTCCTGTGCTGCGCCTCCTTCATCAACCCCTGTTGTCGCACCTCCGGAAGTCGTTGAGGTTGCTGCGCCCGTGGTTCCTGTCTCTATTGTGAAACCCACACTGTCTGATGCTCTTAAAACGTGGTGTGCTCGTACGGAAGCTGATTTCAAGAAATACAATTGGGGCGCAAGCCGCTGTGATGAGTTCAACTGGAGTCACGTCCGCAATTCTGTCGACGGCCACCCCATTCCGTGGATGGTGTTTGGTGACGAAACCAACTTAGAGAATAAAAACGTCACGCTCATCATGTGTGGCGTGCACGGTGACGAGATCACACCTATTAAATTCTGCTACGATATTATGTATGACCTTAAGGACTTTCACTGGGACTTCACGGAGCGTGTGGTTGTAGTCGCACCTTTAGTAAGTCCCGATTCATTTTTTAAAGCAAAACCTACGCGCACGAATGCACGCGGAGTGGATGTGAATCGTAACTTCCCCACCCAAGACTGGACGGCCGATGCGCTGAGATTGTGGAAAGCCAAGCATGGCAAAGACAAACGCCGCTTCCCTGGCCACAAAGCTTTGAGTGAGCCAGAAGTGGTGTTTCAAGTAAATCTCATCAAGCGCTACAAACCAGCGAAGATTATTTCTGTGCACTCTCCGTTGATGATGTTGGATTACGACGGGCCAGATCTCAAAAAAGACACCACAAGACCGGCCAAGGATTTGTTGTTATCGATGTCTGAAAAAGCGTCGAGCTACAAAGTCTCCAACTACCCGCACTTTCCGGGCTCGCTAGGAAATTGGGCGGGACAAGAACTCGGTATTCCCACGTACACATTGGAACTACCGAATTCTGATCCTCATCAAAGTGATAAGTACTGGAAGCTTTTCCGAGAAGCGATTCATCACGCT
Organism: Halobacteriovoraceae bacterium; assembly: GCA_040377215.1. GTDB lineage: Bacteria > Bdellovibrionota > Bacteriovoracia > Bacteriovoracales > Bacteriovoracaceae > UBA6144. The sequence continues at coordinate 7,302 of JBEIPE010000098.1, read as the reverse complement.
ATCGAACAGCGAGTAGGTCCTACTCCGCCTGAGGCGCCGGTTTCGGCAGCCCCTTCACCATCAACAACGGCACCATAATCGCAGCGGCACCGACGACGTAGGTGATCGCTCCGCCGAAACGCCAGTAAGCAAGACTTGCTGAGATCGGCCCGATGACTCGCCCAAGTGCGCCGAGTCCGCGGAACTGACCTAGGGCACGTCCCTGCTCTTGCGCAGGAGAATAGAGCGAGACCAAAGTGGTGAGACATGGAATGACCATCGCCGAACCAATGGCCAAGAAGAAGAGTCCAAAATACAGCGCCCAGATGGCCGGCGCCCAGCCGATCAACAATAGACCAGGGATGATGCATCCCAAACCTTGCAGCGCCATCTTCACTTCGCCCACCGCGTGCGCTTTACGTCTCACGTAGCCACCTTGAATCATGCCGATGAAGAAGCCAATGAAGATAAACATCTTGGCGTTATCCATGGGTGTGAACGCAAAACGTTCCACCGCGAGGAATGTGAGAGTGAACTCCATGCCGGCAAAAGCCGCAATGAAGAGGAAGTAGGCCAAGTTGGTGCGATTCACGTTCGGGAATGGCAGTCCTTGGAAAAGTTTAAACGGATTCGCTGTACGGTGAAGGCCCGTGCCCTGACCGCGTTTTTCTTTGGGCAATGTTTCCGGAAAAATAAAGATCACGGAGACGAGGTTAATGAGACACAGCACTCCTGCAATCAAGGCCGGCACAGAGAACGGATTGATACCGTAAGCGGCCAGCGCCGGATTATTGGCGAGCATATTAAACTGCGCGCTGATGCCACCCATCGCCGGGCCGATGATAAATCCAAGAGCAAACGCGATCCCGATGACCGCCATGCCTTTCGAGCGATTTTTTTGATCTGTAATGTCGGCGACAACCGCTGAAGCAATAGAAAGGTTACCACTCATCAACCCACCCAAAGCGCGGCCGGCGATCAAGAGTGTGAATGAGCCTGCGAAGAACCATAGTCCGTAACTGATAAATAAACCAAAGATGGAAATAATCAAGACCGGCTTGCGTCCTACTTTATCTGAGATAGCACCCCACATAGGAGCAGCGATAAATTGTAACAATGAATAGAGCGCGCCGAGGATACCGCCAAACAAGACGATGCTGCCGGTGTTACTCGCCAGAGCTTGTTCACCACCGAGCGCTTGGATATCTCCCACGAGACTAAAGATCCCCCGCAAGAAAACGTTGTCTGCATCGACTGAGAGATAATGCTTCGCGAGCGCCGGGAACATCGGAAAAATAATCGAGAAACCGACCAAATCGAGGAACATGGTCAAGAACATGATTTTCAGCGTGCGCTTGGCCGCGGGCTTCATGGGTTCAGGCCGCTGGGTTTTAAGATCGGCCATGGCAGTCATAAGATCCTTCTCAATATTGATGTCGTGATAAAGGGCGGCGCGCTCCTGTGAATTTCCGTTCACAGTTGTATTGATAAAATGGGCGTAGTCTTTGATCCAAGCCGCATCGTCGTTAAGGCAAGGAATGGCGGTGAGTTTGCCACCGTGCTCCTCCACCATTTCACGCAACTCATGGCCGATCTCATCAGTGGTCTCCAGGCAGTCCACCACAAAACTCGGGCAATAAACGGCGACATGCTTTTTGCCACTCTCCACCATTTTTTCGACGGTCTCGTCCGTGTACGGTCCCAGCCAAATCTCTGAACCAAAGCGCGACTGAAAAGTCATCTGCAGTGGAAACGTTTGGGGCCCAAGACCCTTCTCGATCAGTTTGAAAGTCTCCATGCAATGACGGAAGTAGAGATCGTGCTTATCCAGCACTCGACGCAAAGGAATGCCGTGAAAAGAAATCACTAAAACATCAGGCTTATTGTTTTGGAGAGACTCTTGAATTTTACGAACAGAGTGATCGATAAAACATTTCGCGCGATGGTAGCTATCCACCACGGTGAAACCGGGAATGTTCACCCGCCCGGAAAATTCTTTGCCCAGTCCATCCACGACAGATGCTGTGGTGGCCTCGGCGTATTGAGGAAACTGCGGCAGAACGAGGACATTTTGCGCACGAGTAGCGACGTCTTCTTTCTCCCAGGCATCCAGAATCTCGTTGGGGCGTGGGCTTGCCAGCAAGAAGCAGTGATTAAGCTCAATGTTGGGTGCCATATGCGGGCGCAAACCATCGGCCACTTTGGCGGTGATCTTCACCAACGGAAAGCCGTCGCCATCCCAAATACGGGAATAAAGCTTGGCCGAACGCTTCGGGCGGAAAGGCAAAATAAACAGGTTCAAAATGATGGCCCAGAGCCAGCGCGGGACATCCACGACCCGGGGGTCGCCCAGGAATTCACGCAAAAAGGCCCGCACATCACGGGTGCTGGGGGACTTAGGCGATCCGAGCTGGCCGAGAATGACTTTTGTCTTAGGGATCATGGGCACCTTGGGTTGTAACTTTCCCTTATTTCTGCCATAAAGCCTCTATATCCGGCCAGATAACAGCCATTGAACAGGGACTTCTTATGAAGAAAAAAGCCACTGCGCGCACCGACAAAGAACTCAAAGGGGTCACTCTCCTAGGCCAAACCCATACTGACTACCCCACCACCTACGCCCCTGAGGTTTTGGAGTCTTTTGAAAATAAGCACCCGGCCGTAGATAATTGGACCACCTTTGTTTGTACCGAGTTCACCAGCCTATGCCCTAAAACGGGCCAGCCGGATTTCGCTCGCATCTACATCAACTACATCGCTGACAAGCTGATGGTTGAAAGTAAGTCGCTCAAGCTCTACATGTTCAGCTTCAGAAACCACGGTGATTTCCATGAGGATTGTGTCGCAAAGATGTGCAACGACCTCACCAAACTCATGAAGCCGCGCTACTTGGAAGTCATCGGCGAATTCACTCCACGCGGGGGCATCGCGATCTACCCCTACGCCTCTAGCAGCAATGGACAAAAAGCCTACGCTGATTTGAAGATGAAGCGTATGGCGGAATATGCCCCTGGGAAGTACACCCTTCCCCTGTCTCGCGTGTACGGATAAAATAGCAGTAACAAAGGACGTCTTATGTTCGGTTTAGGTATGGGCGAATTGATCGTAGTTCTTGTCGTTGTCTTAGTTTTCTTCGGCGGCTCACGTCTTCCGAAGCTTGGCAGCTCAGTGGGTGAAGCCATCAACAACTTCAAGAAAGGCATGAAAGAAGGCGCTGATAAAAGCGACAAAAACGACGGCCCTAAGACCTAGAGTTTGATTCCCAGTCCTGCCAACACGCGCAGGACCACCGGGCCTTCCAATTCCTTGTCCATCTCTTCAATCACCAATCGTACTGTTTGTTCGTAATTCAGCTGGGTGCCTCGGCGCCCGGCGAGCAGTTGCACATAACGGCTGGCGCGATCAATCAGCTTATTGTTGGAAGGTCGCACCCAAGTCATCACATTATCCAAGTAAAAACCCCGACGACCCATCATCAAAGTAGAAAGCATGTTGAGCGCCATCTTGAGTTGCAGATGTGTCGTGAGCGCCGTTGAGTCAAGCAAGGGCTGTGACCAAGCAAGCCCCGCACGCTGCCAACTCACTCGCCCATTCCCCAGTTTGAATTCGACTAAATCACCACCACGGCGCCCAATCGCCGCTTCAGAAATATCAAAGCCCGCGAGCACGCTCATATTGATGCGACCATTAAGCTCTTCCCACTCGAGGCAACGGGGAGCTCGCCCAAGTAAATCTTCCCACGCCTGTGGCGCCGTTTTCGCCCCCTGAACTGAAAGATAAATCGGTGACGGTGCACCGGCTTCTTGAATATTTTCAAAAGCAGGCTGTGAGAAAGTCGGCGAACGCTCAGTCGTGTCCGTTAAAATCGACACGGCCAAAGCCGCTTCAGAAGAATAGGTCGTTGTGCCCTTGGCCGCATGAGTAGCGGCTTCCGCCTCAATAAAGGGAATCAAACCCGTGAAGTCCAGCTGCGAATAGCTTTCACGCCAGCGCGTAACGAAATCTCCAAGCGCCTGTTTGCTTGGCCAGTCGTGCAAAATGGCCAGGCCAGCGGCCGCCATCTGCACCGTGGACGCCTGCATCCGTGTACTACCCGTCAGCGCCATGGGCCCGCAGGTCAGATTAAGCTTTTTAATATGAGGATTGTTGAGCACCTCACGGCAACGATCGAGACCCTCGAGCGTCATATCGGGATTGCAGTATAAGAACCAAGGCGACTCAAAGCCTATACGGGCTGCTTCATTACAAGCGCCAATCACAAAGGGAGTTTCCCCACCTTCGGTGATCGCAAGTAAAAGATCACCATCTTTAAAACCGAGATCGTGCAGCTGGCGCGCGCCGTAGTGCGTGCGGTCTTCAAAACTTTCCACTGATTTAACGAGCGCGTAATCACCGCCGGCCATAAAGGCACGCACGCGTCCTGGATAACGTTTCTCTTGGAGACTGAGAGTTTCAATCACTAGACTCAGACGTCCCGTTGCTCCACAACCTACGAGGAGAACATCGTTGCCACGCTTGAAAGTCGCCGCGACTTTTTGATGAAGTTCCCACATACCAGGAAGTGCACGTTCTAAAACTGTGAGTGCGAGCAGATCGACTTGATGCAACACATGGAGTGCACTCGCCAAATCATTGACGGCGAGATGAGACATCTCTTGTGTGAGATGATGAGGCGCCTCTGTTGTGAGATGCCCTAAGCGAAACTGCTGTGAGATTTTTAAAAACTCGCTGACCTTATCCATGAGGCCAATTCTAATGAAGGAATGTTGGGGATGTATACGAAAGGGCAAAAAAAAAGGGAGCCCCTGCATGGCTCCCTCTTTTCGGCATCCTGCCTATCGAAACAACATCCTGTTGTTCCATACGATAATTATACCTATGAACGCGGAGGTTCAAAGAAAAATCTCGCTGGGCAATCTTTTCCAAAGAGAGGTTGTTTAGCGACAGCCTTTTCCTCGCCTCCCTCTGAAATGTTCGGTTAGAATGTCAGGTAATGACATCATCAAACCGTGGAAAACGCGGGAGCGCACTAGTGAAAAAGTCCACTTCGGCTAAACCGACTAAACCATCCCGGTATTTGGATGTGAAGACCTTTACCTACTATATACCCGCCCCTCCTAGGCGGAAGACCGGCTTTCGGGAACGAGAATTCGACAAAATCATGCACGGAATCCTCGAGCATGGGCATGAAGTGATCGACTGGAAGGTTCAAAGTGTGGGCGGTGATGAGGGCGGTCTCTACGTTATCTTCCTTATCGGCAGCACAAAAAAGATCGCCAAAGGGGCAGGGCTCGACCTGCACGAAAAATTCGGACTTACGGAACAGCACAACGATCCGAACTTGGAATTCATCGACAATGAAGATTAGTCTTCTCGCTCTCTTTCTTCTGACCTCATGCACGGCCGTGTTGAAGCGACTGGATGTTGAGTCACAAGTTCCCCGCCAAGCACCGCCCGTGATTGAAGAAAACACCTACTGCCCTCGCTCGGCCACACGGACTCCTCAATTAGTAGGCTCTAATCCAAGCGCGCAGTATGCATTTACTGATTTTCTTCGCAGTGTAGAGGATCAAAAACTCGATTTTCGCGAAAAATCTGTGCTGTGGGCGCTTTTACAAGTCAACATCCGCCCCGACCTCGCCTCGCCTACGGCCCGCTTTCAATTCCTTATTCGCGAGAAGAAAGACACGCGCTATCGTGACTTCGTCTCCAGCGAAAACGAACAGGCTTCTTTTCCTTTCTTTGAGGGGCTCGCCTATTTACTGAAAGACCATCCACGCCGTCGTCCTCTCGCTTGGTATGCCAACCTACTTGATGAAAGATTTAAGGCCGAACTCGTTGCAGGCAAAACGCTAGAGTTACGCCTCAGAGATATGAGTGAGGCCATCGCAGGCCAAGAAGATCTGCGCCGCCATTTCTTCCGTGGTGACGAACTTCTTCGCGAAAGTGAACGCCTGTCACGAGTGCGCTTCAAGAAGCTCGTCTCCCAATGGCTGACCGCACGCAAAAATGGCCCCATGAATGAGGCGCTCTTTAGCTACCGCCGTACGCCGGCCCTCGATGTCCGCTGCAACTACGACTTCACTCTCTACGACAATTCGATTTTCCTGATTGATAAAGAAGAAAACCCGGGCCACTTGTTTGGTCTCACTCAGGGCGATGACTCCATGCTGGCCGTGGTAGCGCAACTCACTCCCGAGCCACGCTCACTTTTTGGTGAACCTGTGCTGGCCGGTAGTGCCAAGGTTCGCTCCAGTGCCTTCTGTGTTATTAAATCGAAAGAGAACGAAGTGTGGATCGCGGCCAATCAAAGTCGCGACCCTGGTCAGCACGTCTATCATCTTTTCCGCTACGGTCTGACTCGTGCTGAAAAATCCGCCGATATCCTGCGCCTCTTACGTCACGCACGTCACATGTTCCTCTCTGACCCTTTGCGCTTGGTGATTGAGAGTGCTCGTGGCCGTGATGAACAAGTGCAAGAGCTCCTGAAGCTTAACGTCCCTATCTATAATGCGGCCGCCATTGGCAATATTTGGTCCTGGACCAATTTCGCCAATGAGGGTGGACGCTTCTACATTGATGACCGCAATCCTGGAGCGCTGTTTTGCGCCCCCTAAGCGTGCGTGTCTTTGGCCGTGCCTCGCAAAAAATTGTGGGCGACTTCCCTATCAAAGACCCCAACGAGATTCTGATGTTCTTTCTCATGCGTCATGGGCTGCCTATCGCCTCAAGCTGCGCCGGTGATGGCGTGTGCAAACGTTGCGCTGTGAATGGCGATATCTTGAGCTGTCAGACGCGCGTCGGTGATTGGACCGACGAAAACGAACAAGTCGAGATTGATTACCTCTAACCCTCTTCCCCTTTTTGATCTCAAATCGCTTTAGATGCTAGGAATCTAGGATTGAAGGAGGAGGCGTACATAAATGTACGTCGACGACTGAGAGACGCAGATGACAACGCAGATAAAGTGATTTCAGATCAAAAAAGAAAGGCCACCTAAGAAGGTGGCCTGTCCGAGATAATCTCTATGGGGGTATGAAATCTGCTTTCTTACTTATCTTAGAGCTGAGTCAAACCGCCGCGACCTGAGACGTGGTAAGTGTCGGTGGTTTCGATGGTCTTGAGAACTGATTCTGCACGGTAGTTAACACCGATCACAGCACCAGCTACTGGGTTTGCGCGAGAGCCGTGGTTCTGCAAACCAACAAGCTTCATATTCACATTCAAAGAGAAGCCCCAGCTGACGTTGACGTTAGCAGGAACGACTTGCAAAGCAGTGATGTAAGCACCACGGCCTTCGTAAGAACCAGAGTGTGAGTAAAC
>JBEIPE010000388.1:0-2359 GCA_040377215.1 Halobacteriovoraceae bacterium | reverse complement strand
TCGATCTTACGCAAGAGAGTCTTTTTAGGAATGTTCGCATTCAACGCCGTTTGGTTGATACGACCTTTATTCAACTTCAACGCTTGAACAATGAATTCGCGTTCGAAACTGTCTTTCGCGATAGCGAAATCGAGCTTACCGCCATCTCCATGACGAACACCGAAGGAGAACTGAACTTCACCAGCATTGTAAGCTGCGGCACCAGCACCTGTAGCAGGAGATGGTGAATCAAGAACGGAGTCTTTGATCGACTGAAGATCGATCAATGTCTCTTCTGATCCGCTTTCTTTTTCTTCTTTAGCAGCTCCACCCTTAAAGACCTGGGACGGCAATGCTGAGACATCAATCATGTCTCCGGATTCCATGATGAAGCAGTGCTCGATCACGTTACGAAGTTCACGAATGTTTCCTGGGAAGCCGTAGTTCGTAAGAACTTCGACAGCTTCAGGAGTGAGGCCTTTGATTTGTAGACCGTGAAGATTGTTGAAGTAGCTGATGTAGTGATTCAACAAGTGTGGAATATCACTCTTACGCTCACGAAGTGGTGGCAAGTAAACTGGCAAAACGTTCAGACGATAGAACAAGTCTTCGCGGAAATCGCCGGTCTTAATCATCTCTTCAAACGGTTTGTGTGAAGCTGCAATAATACGAACGTCGACTTTGATTTCGCGGTTAGAACCGACTGGCGTAAAACATTTCTCTTGAAGCACGCGCAAAAGCTTTACCTGCATGGCCGGAGAGATATCGCCGATTTCATCGAGGAACAATGTCCCGCTGTCTGCGTATTGGAATTTACCGATTTTACGTTCGTTAGCACCTGTGAAGGCACCTTTCTCGTGACCGAATAATTCAGACTCAATCAAGTTTTCAGGAACAGCACCACAGTTCAACGTCACAAATTTTTCGTCTTTGCGTGGACCGTTGTAGTGAATGGCTTTGGCCACGAGTTCTTTACCGGTACCTGACTCACCACGAATGAGAACAGGCGTGTTGACCTTAGCAAGCTTGCTAATAACGTCGAACACTTTCTTCATCGAGTTGGATTCACCGACGAACTTATCATTCGATGCGCTGGCTTCGCCGATTGAAAGCAACGGAGCAGAGAATGCGGTTGTTTCAACAAGTGAGCGTGCTTTGAGTGCGCGCTTGATCAACGCAACCAGGTTTTCACCACTGATCGGCTTCTCGAGATAGTTGTAAGCGCCTTCTTTCACGGCCTTCACAGCGTCAGTGACGTTCGAGTACGCCGTAAGAATCAAAACGATCATCGAAGGATCGTGTTTCTTAATTTCTGTAAGTGCTTGGATGCCATCCATCTCTGGCATGTTTACATCCATCACCACGAGGTCATACTTCTCGCGATAAACTTTGCCGACGGCTTCTTTGCCGTTGTCAGCAACGTCTACGACGAAGTGATGGAACTCCAGCGCTTGGCGCACTGACTGTTGAAGGACTTTGTCGTCATCAACTACGAGAACCTTATGCATGACCGTGCTCCTATTCATTTTTGAGCTTTACCGTGAAGGTAGTGCCCACACCTAATTCAGAGGCGGCCGTGATCGTGCCGCTGTGAAGTTCGATAAAATATTTTACCAGATAAAGCCCAAGCCCAGAACCTTTGATGGCGTGAGTTGAGTCATTTTTGACCCGATAAAACTTGTCAAATATGTTGGTGAGATCGTCAGGCTTGATACCCACTCCGTTGTCTGCGATGGCGATGTAGACCCATTGGGGATCATCCCAAGTTTTAATGCTAATCGTCTTTCCGCGTCCCGCATATTTCAAGGCATTCTCCACCAAGTTGGAGACTACGCGGTTCATCAAAACCGAATCGACCTGAATGGGATAGAGCGGAGCGAGATCTGTCTCGAGCTCCATCTGATTCGCCTCGGCTTCGAAGCGAAGCTTCTCAACAATGCCTTCAATGACCTTGTTGATGTCTTTGCTCTCTTTCTTGAGCGTCAGATTTTGACTCTCGATTTTTGTCAGATCCAAAATCGACGTAATGAAACTATTCAATTCTTTGGTGGCCTGGACCACGTTATCCAAAAGTTGTCGCTGCTGGGGAACGTTGTCGTACTGCAGGCGCAAAATGTCAGCGATACCTGCGATCTTGGCCACCGGAGTCTTTAGATCGTGACTCATCAACGAGATGAAGTTTTGCTTCAAATTATCAACTTGCTTCAAAAGCTTGGCTTCTTCTTGGATGGCATAACGTGTTTGGTATTCCTCGATCGCACGGAACGGTACCCAGATGTAGTAGACAACAAAGATCCCCAAGATCATGTGGGAAAGCTTGAACCACCAGCCGGGACCGACGAAACAGAGATAGCCAAAAGCGAATGTTCCCAACATCAAG
>JBEIPE010000161.1:0-6683 GCA_040377215.1 Halobacteriovoraceae bacterium | reverse complement strand
AGCAAGCATATCCAACGAGCTGAAGGGCGAGCCACGGCAGAGCTGAAATGGGTTCTCTCGCCAAAAGATCTGGCGTTTGAGTTTTCGTCATCTGCTCGAGATATGGCCGTGAGCACGGACTTGCTTCCTTTTGCCATGAGCAACTTAAACTACAAGATGGCTTTTAAGGATAATGAACTTGATATCCAACAATTTTCATTTCGTCCTGACTCGGGGAAAGTCCAAGCAACAGGCACAGTCTTCTTCAGTGGGCTTGAGCCGGATGTGAATCTTCGCTACTCGCTAGAGCGTGCTTCAATCCCTATCAAAAATAGATCTCATATTACCGCGACAGGAGAAGGTCTAATATTTGGTAACCGCAGGCCTTACACATTGAATGGGGATATTACAATAAATCGTGGCAGCGTTCTTAACGAGATCACCGATTTTATGGGGCCGAGCAATGCTACTGCTGATGTGAAATATCTCCCTCGTGATAGAGACGGAGCCTTAACTGATTACTTAAACCTTGATGTAGGTGTGAACACCGAGAACCCCATCAATATCACGAACTCCATGATGGATGTCTTCTTGTTGGGCGATTTGCAGATTACGGGAGATGCGATGCGCCCGTCTGCGGATGGACGTGTGCAAGCAGCAGGTACTCAATCAAAAGTGTTCTTTAAGAATAGTGAGTATTCAATTACTAAGGCGGAGTTTCTCTTCAGTGGTCGCAAGCCGATCGCTAAACCAGACTTTGATATCTCGGCTACTTCTGTGATTGCTAATTATAAAGTAACGGCAAAAGCATTTGGTAACCCAGATAGCTTTACCTTTGATCTGTCTTCCGATCCAGGGCTTTCAAAGCAGAATATCCTTTCTCTCATTGCATTTGGTTACACCGATGATCTTTCAAACAGCATTTCACCGGAAGAACGACAGAACTTAACGAACGTTGGTGTGGGATCGTTTATTTTTGATCAGTTCAAAGTGACTGACATCGTAAAGAAACAGTTTGGACTACAAGTAAATCTAGGAACCGTCTTTGTTCAATCAGATCAGAGTATGTTGCAAGGTCGTTCACAAGATCAAGGCGGTGGAGCAGGTGCTCTGGCCAGAACGCGGACTGCCACGAACATTGAAGTTAAAAAACGTCTTAGTGAGGCGATGAGTCTGTCCGTTTCAAGTACGGTTGGTGGCTCTATTGGCCAACGTCAAAGAATGAACTTGAATTATGGTCTTACTCGCAAGATTCAGTTGGAAGGTGTTTACGAGTTAAGAACGAACGCTGAAGGGACAGAAGACATTATTGATAACTCAGTCGGTGGCGATATTAAGTATAGGCATACTTTTAGATGATGATGCGAGTGGTAGGATTGATTCTGGTTTTGCTCACCTTCTCTACAAAGAGTTGGTCTGTGCTCATTATTAATGAGGTCGCTATTAATTGTGGCAGTGGCAAGGCCTGTTCTACTCAAGCTGAACGTTTTAAAACACTCAAAGATACTTACCGTAACATAACCCACTTGCGCCAAACGTTGAAGGTGATGGTGGCACCAGGCGGTGTTCGAGATTTCAATTGGGAGCTTCCTGACGAAGATGGACCGCAGAAGCTGATTATCAGCTTCCGCCCGAAGTTGCTTATTAGTTCAGTGGTGATTAAATCCAAAGATGGTTTGATTCAAGAATACGTTGAGCGCAACACGCGATTAAAGACAGGCGTATGGCATGAACATGGCATGCTGGTAGATGAGTCTTTGCGACTTCGTCAGTACCTGTCTTCGAAAGGCTATCCGCGTGCGGAGGTAACATTTACAGAAAAAATCCGTGGGGATGAAGTTAATCTCACGGTGATTATTACTCCAGGACGTCCACAGATTCTTTCCGAAATTGTGGTGCGTACAGAGTCAGCTGTTATTCGTGGCTTTGCAGAGAGAAAATTCCTCGACCTGATAAACAAAAATTTTGACATCCAAACAGCTCGCGCCAAAGCCGATGAGCTTGAAGCTGAGCTTTTCACCTACGGCTACTACTTAGTGAGCATCGCACTTACTCCAAAAAAAGTAGGAGATAATGTCGCGGTTGAGGCTTTGATTGGCCCAGTAGAACAATGGACATTTGATGTGAGGAGACCACCGCTTCCGTATGAAGATATCAAGCTTGAATTTGGCCCTATCGTAAGAGACATGTTTAAGCGTTATCGTCGTCCAGTGGATGAGGGCTCGTTGCGGGTGGGAATTCAAGAGTTTTACCGCAAGCAAGGTTACATCAATGCACAAGTACGTCTGACTATGGCGAGATACCGCAATTCTTTAGGTGACTGGGTCAATGCCGGTGAAGTTGAAATCGATCCAGGTATCAGAACTCGAGTTCGCGATGTTTCATTCCCTGGTGCTCAACTCTGGGACAGTAAAAAGTTAAAGAAGATGTGGGACGATCAAGCGTTTGAGCTTTCTAAAGAAGGTTTTTACGATGAAGAGTCACAGAACGCTTTCTCTGACTGGCTTCGCAGTCAGTATATCCGTTTAGGGTACGTGCGTGCCGACGTACCTCCACCGCGTGCGATTTTCAGCGGGGACAAAGGTGCAGAAAACGCGAAATTAGAATACACGATCAATGAAGGCCCGCGTGTCTTTGTGGATGAAATTCGCTTCTCAGGCGTTGATGAAACAGAAGCTGCTGAGATGATGGAAAGTGTCGAGACGAAAGAAGGCGCTCCGTTTAATCCGCTGCAATTTGCCGAAGATGTGAAGAAAGTTTCCGAGGCGCTCCAGGATAAGGGTTGGTATCAGGCCGAGGTCGTGAATCGTGATGCAGATAATATTGTGGTCTACGGTAAAGATCGTTCATCAGTCAAACTTCTCATCAACGTGCGGAAAGGTAAGTTTATTACTTTTAACCGTCTTATTATCGTGGGAAATCGCGACACTCGAAATAATGTGATTCGCAGGAAGTCTCCTTTCACTCGCGGTGAACCGATCACTCCGACACAGGTTCGTGAATTCGAGAATGCGCTTAGCTCGACTGGCCTTTTCACATCAGTAAAGGCCCGCCCGATCATCCACAAAGGTGATACGCCACTTACTGACGTTGTGATTGAAGTAGTTGAACGAGATTACGGTTTGATTGAGATTGCTCCGGGGTACCGTACCGATATCGGTCTCAAGCTTTCCGGAACAATTTCCTATCTCAATATATTTGGTGAAAACATTTCGACATCTCTGACGGGGCAAGTGAACCAACGTCTTGACTACGCAGCATTCGATGAACGACGCCGTAAAGAGGGCAAGAGCTTGATGGAGTACAACCTCACATCACAGTTCAACATCCCAGACGTCGAGGAAACGGCAATCGACTACGGTCTAACTGTATCGATGCAGCGTCGACGCTTCTTCTCCTTCGATGCAGATATTCGTCGCCTCGCGAATACGATCAGTCGTGACTTTGGAACGCGTTTCTCCGTATCTCTTCGTCACCAGTTTGAAAGTATCAATCAGTTTGATGCGACAGAAATTCGTGACAACGGTAGTTTTGAGATTGGTGCACTTACGCCCAGCTTTACGGCCGACTTCCGCAACACGCGAATTAATCCTACCGCAGGTGCTTGGTTTAATATTTCTAACGAATTTGCGAACCCACTCTTCTTCTCGCAAAAGAAAGATGACCTCACGATCAACTTCTATAAGTTGATTTCACGCAATCGCTTCTACATTCCCATTCCACGCGGAACGATCGCGATTTCTGCGGTGGGCGGCCTGCAGGAAAACTTAGCGAAGAGATATAGAAGAGACAGCAATGGTGAGCCGGTGCTGGATCCTGAAACCGGCCAACGCCTCACAGAAGGCTACATTCCGAACATTAAAGTCTTCCGTTTGACCGGTCTCGACATTGTGCGTGGTTTTAGTGATGAAGAGATTAACCGGCTTCCGAATGGGAATGACATCGGTGATGATCCGGTTCAAAACAAGGCCTATATGGCCAATTTGAAGGTCGAACCCCGCTATTTTATTAACGACTCTCTTATGGCGGGCGTATTCTATGACGCGGGCCGCGTCTATGTTGATACCGTCGATATTGGTGACCTTCGCCAATCTGTCGGAGTCACTTTCAAGGTCGTCACCCCGGTGGGCACCTTGGACTTCGACTATGGCATCAAGCTCTTGAGAAAGAAGGATCAAGATGGTAATCTCGAGGCCCCCGGACGCTTCCATGTGTCAATTGGCTTCTTCTAGTCCCCCTTAAACCTAGAAGAACTCGAGTGAAGAATGCTGAAAACCCTTAGAAGTTTTGGCCTCTTTTTCAGCATCATGAGCTGCGACGGTAACCGGGGCCGACAAATTTTATTGTTTTTTACGAGGTGTATTTATGATTACGCAAAAGTCGTTCGCTCTTAAAGAAGCGGACATGTTGAACAAAAAATGGTGGGTCGTCGACGCCACAGACCTGGTGGTGGGACGCCTGGCTTCTGAAGTTGCGAAAATTCTTCGCGGCAAAAATAAGCCAACTTTCTGCACTAACAATGACGCTGGTGACTTCGTCGTTGTGATCAACGCTGAAAAAGTGAAGTTCACTGGTAAGAAATGGGACGAGAAAGAATACAACTGGCACACTAACCACATCGGTGGAATCAAGCGTCGCACTGCTAAAGAGCAGCTCGCTAAGCACCCTGAGTTGATCGTGTATGAAGCCGTTAAAGGCATGCTTCCAAAGAACACTTTGGGCCGCAAGCAGTTGACCAAGTTGAAAGTGGTTGTAGGCGCTACACACACTCACGAAGCACAGAAACCTGAAGCCTTGACGCTGAAATTCTAAGGATTAGACCATGAGCAAAACTAAAGCATACGATGTTCACACTCTCGGCCGCCGTAAGTCTTCTGTGGCCCGCGTGTACGTTTCTCGCGGAACCGGGAAAATCACAATCAATCATCGCGAAATCGCCGATTACTTCCCAGTGGGAACTAGCCGCATTATCGTGAACCAGCCTTTGCAATTGATGAAGATGACTGACGCATACGACTTCAGCATCAACGTTAAGGGCGGCGGCGTAACTGGCCAAGCCGGTGCTATCCGTTTGGGTATCGCTCGCGCTCTCTTGAAACTCGCTCCAAGCGCACGCGCTGAGCTCAAGAAAGCCGGCTTCCTCACTCGTGACTCACGTAAGGTTGAGCGTAAGAAATACGGTCTCCGCGGAGCACGTCGTTCTTGCCAGTTCTCTAAACGTTAATTCGTTTCGACAGACATACGACAGAGGGCTCCTTCGGGGGCCCTTTTTATTTTTACCGGGTATAATTCGGCGCAATGGCAAAAGAGCATCCACATATCCGTATTCGCGGAGCCCGCGTTCACAACCTCAAAAATGTGGATCTGGATCTGCCGCTTCATCAGTTGATCTGCTTTGCCGGGCCATCTGGTTCAGGCAAAACGTCACTGGCTTTTCATACTCTTCTGAGTGAATCTCGCCGTCGATTCGTGAATTCATTCCCAAACTCCATGAAGTTTTTCACAGACCGTCCCACGGCCGTGGATGTGGACGAGATCTTTCCCGTGCTCCCAGTGTTTGGTCTTCCTCAAATTAACCCTGTTATGGGTTCTCGCTCTATTGTCGCCGATGTCATGCGCATCACGGAGACTTTGCAGGGTCTCTATTTTCACTACGCCAAAGAGTACTGTCCTACGCATAACGAAGAAGTGCGCCCGATGGCTTTCTCCATGCAACTTGCGGAAGCCATTCAAGGCAAGAAGGGAGATGTGTGGCACTTGATCGTGGCCCACGAGTTAGGTCAGGCGATCTTGGGTGAGAATTTTGCACCGGCGAGATCTTGGGATTCAAAACGTAAGACAATTGAGAACTTTGAACCAACCGATGATCATTGGGAGGTTCTGCGCTTTAAAGAATCCTCTCTTTCAACACTCGATGCAAAAAATGCTGATGTGATCAAGCGACTTGAAGGTCGCCCCTTATTACTTTGGACTGCAGGACTAAAGAAGCCAGTTTCATTTTCCTATGTCTCACGCCGCCGTTGTCCCTTGTGTGACTATGCCGGTAAACAGGGTCTAACTGTGAGCGCATTTAGTCCACATTCAGCGCTCGGCGCATGCAAGAGTTGCAGCGGCTATGGCGCCAATCTCGTCTTTGATGAGAAGAAGATGCTGGATAAAGATCTTTCTGTGGATGAAGACGGGGTCGCATTCTTGCGCTTCGGTCCTCTTGATTGGTACGGCATGGAATTGCGAAAAGTCATGAAGCGCAAAAAATGGTCGACGGCCGTTCCGCTCTCCGAGCTTCCTAAAGAGTTCTTCAAGGTCTTGCAAGAAGGCGAGGGGGACTGGGAAGGTTTCGAAGGAGTGAAGAAGTACCTCGAGTCTAAGCGTTACAAACCTGCGGTGAGAGTCTTTCTGCGTAAAATGCAGAAAGAAGTGACTTGCGAAGTATGCCTAGGCTCTCGAGTTGATCAGGCCGTAAAGAACTTCAAGTTTCAGTTTGGCAGTTCATTTTACTCACTGACAGACTTCGCCAGTATGTCCTTGGTTCAATTTAGCCAAGTGATGCAAGAAAAGATTCAAGTCAAAGAAGTCCATGCAAAAAAAATCTGCCAAGACTTAGCTGATAAAAGTTCCTTGGCCTGCTCCATGGGACTCAACCATTTATTCTTAGGGCGTAAAACGCGCTCACTTTCTGCGGGTGAGTATCAACGTCTCCTCGT
>JBEIPE010000282.1:0-3842 GCA_040377215.1 Halobacteriovoraceae bacterium | reverse complement strand
CCCAGCACTCGATCTGCTTCTTGAAATTTCTTCGCTGCCGTTAGTGCATGGCCCTGAAGAAGACGTTTTGCGAGACGCTCCTGGCGTGAGCGTGCATCCATGACCTTAGGATCATCGCCCTGAGTTTGGAGATTCACTGAGATGTCGTAGTTTTCGCTTCCTCGATCACGGCCAAGTAAAATGTGCTGATCGCGATGACCGTCTTTAGTTAGAGTGAGAGAGTTGAAACGCCCTTCACCTGGAAAACTACTGGCATCCAGCTGAAGCGGGGTCTTTCCAATAATTTTTGTTCCGGTTGTGCTGTTAGCAGCTACGGTAGCGCCCTCTGGAACTGAGCTAATCTTAACGATGCCTGAAGAAGAGCAGGCTACGGCGATAAGCAGCAATGTGAGTGTTAGTGTTTTAAGAATCATCCAATCTCCCGAGGATTTATTAAGCTTTTCCTAATAAATAGTGCCATCTGGGCCAAGTCTGCATAATGAGGAAAATTATACCGTTCAGAGGATTGTAGATAAGTGGGTCTATCTATCTGAATTTTTTACAAATACACCACGCTGCGTTATTGTTTTTTATATAATTAAGGGATGAATCCTCTCCTCTTTATTGTGCCGGCTTTCCTGCTGCTCATGCTCGCTGAGCATTTCATCACTGCCCGACAGGGGAAGTCGGTTTATTCATTTCGTGAAACCGTCGGCAATCTCTACTGCGCGATCGGCCAGGTCTTCATCGAAATCTTTTTTAAAATTCCGCTGATGGGTCTTTATTATCTGTGCGGAAAATACGCCGCAACCATCACCCCAACAGGCGCGTGGAAGTGGCTCACTCTTTTCGTCGTCATTGATTTTCTTTTTTGGCTCAGCCACTTGATCGCCCACAAGGTTCCTTGGATGTGGGCCATCCACGGCGTGCACCATCAGGCGGAAAATTATAATTTCTCTGTGGGTCTGCGGATGCCGTGGTGGCACAAGCTGACTGCGTTTTGGATCATCATTCCCCCGGCGCTCATGGGCTTCAGCATCGTCGATTACATTCTCGTCGCCTCACTGCATGGGTCGGCGCAGATCTGGACGCACACCACGCTTTTTAAAAACCGCATTCCCATTTTTGAACGTATTTTTGTGACCCCGTCACATCACCGCGTGCACCATGGAAAAAACAAACTCTACATCGATAAAAATTTCGGCGGGTTGTTGAGCATTTGGGATTATATCTTTAAAACGTACCAGCCCGAGACGGAGCCCGTGCGCTTTGGTATCCCTAAGATTAAGCCGCGCGTGAATCCGTTCAGCAGTAACCTCGTGCAGTTCATTCCGAAAGCGATGCCCGCCTTACCTCGTCACCGGAGTCTCAGGCCGGACGAAAAGCTCGTCATCGCCTGCTTTACACTGGCGCTGATTGGTGGAGTGATCTTGGTGTTCTTGAACGAAGCCCACATGACCATGATGGCGCGCACGCTGTCTTGCGCAGCTGTTTTGACGAGTATGATTCTGGCGGGGATTTGGATGGATCATCGCGAGGACTGGTTCAAAGACGTTGAGTTACGCCTTATCCCCAGTCCACGTGTGATTACGTTACTAATCGGCTTGCTGCTACTCTAACCGGCAGAGCGGTATTTCTGAGACTCCGTGTTGTGAACACGGTTACGCATCTTACTTTTCTGTTTCTCGAGCTGGCGCTCGATTTTTTCCGTCACAAGGTCGAACGCCTTGTAGAGATTGTCGGAAGAAGCCTTGGCGAAGCAGTCATGGGGCTGACCCACGATCTTCATTTCGGCCCACTGTACCTGTTTCTCGTCCACCCAACACGTCCAGTGGACGTCAAAGTTCCCCCCGAAAAACTTTTCGAGTTTCTCAGACTTTTCGCGGATGCGCTCGTCTAGGGCGGGAGTGTGTTCGAGATGCTTGAAGCTGATTTTGATGTTCATTCTATTCCCTCGTACGGATCAATAAAAACAAACAGAGAACGACGGGCCGTTTCATGTCATGCAACAAACCTCCTGGTTAATCTTTCTTACGCTTAGAACTTGTGAGGATCCCCATCATCTCGCGGTACTTCGCCACTGTACGGCGGGCCACGATGATGTCTTTGGTACTCAACAGCTCCGAGATACGCTGATCGGACAGTGGACGTTTGGCGTCTTCGTTGCCGATCATTTCTTTGATCTTTAATTTAAGAGTTTCACCGGCGATATCGATACCGCCGTTCTTGCCGCCGATCCCTGTGTTGAAGAAGTACTTCAACTCAAAGGTACCAATCGGAGTGTGCATGAACTTGTTCGTCGTCACGCGCGAAACAGTTGATTCGTGCATGCCGATCTCGCCAGCAATATCTTTCAAGATCATCGGCTTCAAATGCTCAGGGCCGCGCTTGAAGAAGTCTTGTTGGTTACGAACAATGGCAATCGCCACTTTGGTAATCGTCTTCTGACGGTTCTCAATACTCTTGATCAACCACAAAGCTGAGCGCAACTTGTCTTGCACGAATTCCTGCGCTTCCGGGCCGCCTTCTTTGCTCTTCAGCAAATCACGGTAAAGATTCGAGACTCGCAAACGAGGAACACCTTCATCGTTGACTTGCACCACGAACTCTCCACCCACTTCCTGAATGAAAATATCAGGGACGACATATTGAGTTTCTTCTGGAGAAACCAAACGACCTGGTTTTGGATGTAAACCCATGATGATGAGTTCGGCGTCTTTCACTTTGTCTTTGGTAACACCCAGTGACTTCGAAATTTTAGTGTAGTCTTTCGACTGCAAGTCTTCCAAGTGAAGGGCAATCATTTTCTCGGCGAGAGGCGATCTCTCTTCGAGGGCACGGGCCTGCACCAACAAACATTCTTGGATGGTTTCAGAGGCACAACCCAATGGATCGAAGTTCTGCACCATACCGATGACGTTCTCGGCTTCATCACGATCAATTTTAGATTTAGCGATCAACTCTTCAACCGGTGACGTGATATATCCGTCGTCGTTCAAGTCGTGGATGAGCGCGATAGCAAAGTCGAGCTCTTCTGCGCTCAAGCTTTCCATACGCAATTGCCATTCTAGATGCTCATGAAGACCTTGGTTTTTTGAAACCATGTTTTCATAGCTCGGCATATCGTCTGGTGAAGACGCTTCACGAGTGTTCGGCGCAGTTGATGATGATGAGTTGAACGATTCAGCGTAGGATTCCCAGTCAAAATCCTCACGAGTTCCCTCGATGAGTTCTTTACCCTGGAAGTCGTCAGCGGTCGCTTCTTTCTGTTCGATCTGTTCTTTGGAAGGCTCTTCGACTTCGGCCGAAGATTCGCCATCTGACTCTTCGAGCATGGGATTTTCCACCATCTCTTGGGCAATCAGGTTCGTCATTTCAAGGTGGGTCAGAGTCAAAAGCTTGATGGCCTGCTGCAACTGTGGCGTCATCATTAAGCTTTGCGTCTGCTTTAACCCTAAGGACATTTTGGCGGCCATACGGCTCCCCTACATTTTAAATTCTTCGCCCAAGTAGAACTTGCGCGCGGTTTCGTTCTTCACAATCTCTTCCGGTGTTCCGCTTACCAGCAGTTCCCCGCGATTCATAATATAAGCTCGATCCACAATCCCTAACGTCTCGCGAACCTGGTGATCAGTGATCAGCACTCCGATCCCGCGTTCTTTCAGATGTCGAATGATCCCTTGGATGTCTGCCACCGCTAGAGGGTCCACACCCGCAAACGGCTCATCCAACAAGATAAACTTCGGTGAGAGGGCCAACGAGCGAGCGATCTCTACACGACGGCGCTCACCACCTGACAACTCTCGACCTTTCGACTTCCGGATATGATCGAGACCGAAGTCCGCAATCAATCCATCCAACTT
>JBEIPE010000136.1:0-7551 GCA_040377215.1 Halobacteriovoraceae bacterium | reverse complement strand
CATGTGAGTTTGTCGCCAGTAGGTGGGAGAGGGATTTGCATAAATTATCCTTATTTCAATGGCCCGGTGACCTGTTCAGCTTCAGCGATAATTTCGCCGTTTTGAACGAGGCGGTAAAGCCACTCAATATCTTTGTGGAAGACTCGATCATCTTCAATCGGTGCTACATGCTTTCGAACCAGGGCAATGACTCGTTCAAGGGCCGGTGAGGTTTTCAGAGGACGCAGGAATTCAACACCTTGTGTGTTACACAAAAGCTCAATCGCCAAACAATGTTGAACGTTCTTAATCACCTCAAGAAGTTTCCGTCCTGCGGTTACACCCATAGAGACGTGATCTTCTTTGTCAGTAGAAGTGGGAATTGAGTCGATGCTGGCGGGATGGCATAGGCCCTTGTTCTCAGAGGCAAGAGCTGCCATGGTCACGTGGGCAATCATCAGACCAGAATTGAGTCCTGAATTCTTAGTTAAGAAAGCCGGCAAATCAGAGAAGTGTGGATTCATCATTTTTTCTACCCGACGTTCGGCAATGTTGCCGATCTCGGAAACACCCATGGCTAGATAGTCCATGCACAAGGCAAGGGCCTCACCGTGGAAGTTGCCACCACTTACAACTTCGCCGGTTTCCGGAAAGACCAATGGATTATCTGTGACAGAATTGAGTTCACAGTCAAGCACCTCACGTGCGTGACGAAGAGTCTGTCGGCAAGCGCCGTGTACTTGTGGAATACAACGAAGCGAGTAGGGATCTTGAACTTTCCCGTCTTCTGGATGTGAGTGGATAATTTCTGAGCCGGCAATGATCTTGAGTAGGTTTGCGCTCACATCAACCTGACCAATTTGTGGCTTAAGTTGTGAGATGCGCATATCAAATGCAGACGGTGTACCACGAACAGCATCCAGGGTGAGGCAGCTGATGATGTCGGCCTGCTTCATGATCCGTTCGGTATCAATCACGGCGATAGCGCCGAGTGCGAGCATGACAGATGTGCCGTTGATGAGTGCAAGTCCATCTTTCGGCCCAAGAATTGCGGCGGTCAAGCCGACTTGGTGGAATGCAAAATCAGAGCGCACAACCTTGCCCTGGAATTCAACGTCGCCTTCGCCAATAAGTGCGAGGGCCACGTGAGATAATGGAGCGAGGTCGCCGGAAGCTCCTACTGAGCCTTTCTCCGGGATCACGGGATTAATTCCGTGGTTGATCATGTCTAAGAGCAACTTGATGGTTTCCGGAGTGACTCCACTGAAACCTTGAATCAAACAATTAGCACGTGAGAGCATGATGGCGCGGGTGACTTCGCGGCTAAACGGTGCGCCGACGCCCGTGCAATGAGAACGAATCAGATTATATTGCAGCTGACCCAAGTCTTTGTCGGCGATTTGTTTTGAGGCCAGTGCACCGAAACCAGTATTGATACCGTAAACAGGCTTCCCTTTTTTTACGATATCGAGCACCACCTGACGTGAGCGATGCATCCGCTCCCAAGCTTTGGAACAAATACTCACTTTCACGTCGCTAGGCTTCGCGCGAGCGATGGTTACAAGATCCTGGAGACTAAGATTAGTGCCGTTAAGTTCAAACTGCTTCATAGGGTCCTAGCGTAGTTGGGCGATGCGGGCGCCGTAATTTTTTTGTGGTTCACCAAATACAAATGATCCCGCCACGAGATTTGTGGCGCCGGCCTTTGCGAGAGAGTGCGCGTTTTTGTCTGTCACTCCTCCATCAACTTGAATTTGGAAAGTGAGTCCGTGCTGCGTTTTCATTTTTTGCAATTCAATAATCTTGTCTGCTACTTCTGGAATGAAAGATTGACCGCCAAAGCCAGGGTTCACTGACATAAGCAGGATGAGGTCAACTTTCTTCAACAGGTAAGGCGCAATCGCTGAAACAGGAGTTGAAGGGTTGAGTGAGATACCCACGGATGGATAGAGTCCCTTCGCTTTCTGAATGAAGCGGTCGTGGTGAGTGACAGCTTCCCAATGAAAGGTGAAGTTATGCAAACCTACTTCTTTAAACCACTCGAGATGTTCGTCAGGATTGGTGACCATGAAGTGCGCATCGAGCGGATGCTTTGAAACAGTTTTGATGTTTTTAAGAACGGTTGGACCGAACGTAAGGTTGGGAACAAAATGGCCGTCCATGACATCAAGATGAAGCCAAAGATCTTTCTCACCATCAAGACGCTTGAGATCTGCTTGTAGATTAAGAAAGTCTGCCGACAACAAACTTGGGGCCACGATAACAGTCATGCTTCATCCTTTGGTGGCGGCGTAAGAGTTAAATCTCCGCGCCATCCGTTCAATAACTCAACGTCACTGCCGGCCTTCTTGCCTTCAAGTTGTACGACACTCAGACGTAATGAGCCGTTCATACATCCAACAGTTAAGGCGTTCTGGTGATTCTTCATCTCGCCAGGCTTAAGTGAGTTGTGAGCTTTTTCAATTTGCAAAACCTTGAGACGCTTGCCAGCAAGAAAGCAATAAGTCCCGGGCCAGGGATCCATGGCGTGCAGACGATGGGTGATTTGCTCGACTGTTTGATCTGCGAAGCTTAAAAAACCATCAGCTTTTTTGAGAGTCGGTGCAAAGCTCACACCGGCTTCATCTTGGGGTTGTGCGATCTCTTTTCCGGCCAAGAGTTTTTCCAGGAAGTCATTGCAGGCAAGCGCTGCTTGAAATTTTAAGCGTGTCGTGAGCAGACCACCTGTTTCATGATCTGCGATTTTTACTGGGTGACTGTGAACGATGTCGCCCGCATCCATTTTCTTCACCATGCGTTGAATAGAAACGCCGGTCTCTTTATCCCCATTCCACAACGCGTACTGAATAGGTGCGGCCCCACGGTACTTCGGTAGCAGGGAGGTATGGATATTGAAGCAGCCTAATTTGGGAAGCTTCAAGAGTCTTTCACCAAGAAACTGAGCGAAGGCTAAAACCACCATGCAATCAACACCTTCACTTTCCCACTTGGCGAGAGCTTCAGTTTCTTTATTGATGTTGATGGTCTGAATGATGGGAAGTTTGTGATCGCGAGCATACTGAATGACTTCTGGTGACTTAAGCTCTTGGCCGCGCCCTGCCGGTCGGTCGGGCATAGAGACAACGCCTACCAGATCTATGCATGGATGATGAGCGAGCAACTCGAGAGTTGCTACAGCGAAGTCTGGCGTACCGAAAAAAACTGTACGTAGCTTTTTCACTCAATCTCCTAAAGACGTTTTTTATCTTTAAGAAGCTTTGTCTTGAAGAATTTCTTTTTAAGCGGGCTGAGTCGATCAATCAGAACGACACCGTCGAGATGATCGTTTTCGTGTTGAAGACAAATGGCCAAGAGTTCATCAGCTTCCATCGTGAGCTTTTCACCCTTAAGGCCTTGGTACTCAATCGTGATTTTTTCTGCCCGCGTGATTTCTTCGTAAACATCTGGAACGCTGAGGCAGCCCTCTTTACCAATAGCTTCGCCACTCTTTTTAACAAACTTGGGATTGATGAAGACCATGGGGCGAAGATTGCTGAACTCCATCCCTTCGCTGCCATCAGGGCGGGTGACTTCTTCTCGTTCGAAATCAATATCCACTACGAACAAACGGATAGATTCACCCACCTGTGGAGCGGCGAGACCGATGCCGGGAGCGTGATACATCGTGAAGAGCATATCTCTCACAAGCTTCTCCAGCTTATGATCAAAATGCTCTACGGGCTTGGCCACTTTTGCCAACACGGGATCAGGATAAGTGTAGATGGGGAGATGCTCTCCCTCGAGACGATAATCTTCTAAAAGCATGCCTATTTATAGCATGGCCGGCGGGCTATTAAAACGCGAGTTTCCTATTGCGCCAGAAGGTCCGAATGGTATGCGCCATAAAGGCCAAAGGAACTATGTAAGCGGCGAGCCAAGACGGGATTTTGCCACTTTGCCCGTAAGAAAGCGTAGTTGAGAACAGCAACCAAAAGGCCACAGTAAGAATGAGGGTCAAGGCCACGTTTTTACCAAATGAGTCGGAGCGGCGGCTTGGGCGATACATGGTTCCCAGTGGGATTAGGGCGAAAACGAGACAAGCGAAAGACAGGGCCACTTTCTGGTGTAAAAGAATGCGATACTCGTTGGTATTGATGCCCGTCTCCGAAATTTTGATGATGAAATCGCGGAGATTAAACCAGTTGAGAGTGGTTAGATCGGCTT
Source organism: Halobacteriovoraceae bacterium (assembly GCA_040377215.1). GTDB lineage: Bacteria > Bdellovibrionota > Bacteriovoracia > Bacteriovoracales > Bacteriovoracaceae > UBA6144. Next base: position 3,369 of record JBEIPE010000136.1, on the reverse strand, counting down.
CAAATTCTTTAAAGTCGTCTGGCGTTTCTTGTAACTGAATGGGTTGGCTTTCCGCTGTGCTCATTCTTGGAAACTGATTTCCCGTGAGATCTTCCAGAATGTGCATTTTCACAAGGTTCCAAGTGCGATCTTTTACGAACTCCACCCTCTCTGCAGAAATGACTCTTGAAGCGAGTCCCTCAGGCGTAAAAAAGTAGAAGCGTACCTGATTAAGTGTGGATTTCTTTTTGTCGAAGGTAAGAAACGTCGCGAAATAATCTTTGGATTTAAACCAAAATTGTCCTCCGTCGACTGCCCCCCGCGTGAGGTATTTCCCCTCTGATTCAACACTCTTTTTAATTTCTTGGCGCTTGATACTGTTAGCGTAGGGTTCAAGAAATCCGAGGTTGGCAAATTGCACGATCACCATGAGAAGTGAGCAGCTCGCAATCAGACTCGTGATGCGAACATATGAAAAACCGGCGGCCAATGTGGCAATCAGTTCGTTGTGAGATTTGAGTCGATTGAAAGTAAAAAGAGTTGCGAGCAGGCAAGTAACTGGAAGCATTTTTCCGGTTAGGTCTGGCATTTTAAGCGCCCACTCGAGGAGAACTTGTTCACCTTCTTTACCACGCAAAAATCCATTGATGATGTCTGCGCTCGTGACAAGAAGCAAAAGCGAGATCAAGGCCCCGGCCAATGATTTAAACCATTCAACGACAAAAAGCCGGGTCAACAAATTCATTTAGTGAGTATACGTCGAGCTGGCCCACTTGAGAACCATTGTAGGCATGGTCTCATGAAGAGATTGAAGTAGCGCGCCGCCTGGGGGTGTTTGTCGAGCCAAGTGACGAGCGGTTGTGAGCATCGGTAGTAGCTTGAAACGAAGGTTTGTCCGCCAGGAACAGTCAGTAACCAAGACTTAAAAAGACGCAAATGCTCAGTGGTGGGATGGGTTTCTCCAAAGCACTGAGTGGCGACGTAGCATTTGCGAGATTTGACGAAAATTTGTTGGTAGGCCGTTTGAAAAGCGGCGTGATTTTTGAACTTAAATTTATTCAGGTGCTTGCGAGCCATTTCAGAGTTCACAACTTGGTAAGGTTGATTCGCGCTGAAAATAACAAACTGATCGAGACACTTCGTTACATCTTCTTGGAATTTTCCTGTGGCGTCGTACACTTTCGCGAGCTCGTAGTACAAATGGCTCAGCATCATGAGCTCAGTCACATCTTTAGATTTGTGAAAGTGATCTGGTTTTACTTCATAGATACCAGAGAGCTGATTCACCTCTGCGATGGTTTCTAGGTAGTCGGTATAACGACGAATGGCGGTTACGAAATCGCCGGCAGCAAAGGCTTGCTTGCCTTGCTTTACACAAGTAATTCGCGTCTCAAACTTATGCTTCAGAATGAGCCTTCGCTCACGATCCTTCAGCTCGTCTTTGACTTTCTTTTTGTATTGGCCTGTAGCAGACATATGGCTTCTTATCGTCTGATTGACGTGGAAGCCTTAAGAATCAGATGCGAACGCTGAGAGTAAACGAAAGATCCCTAAGATTCTCGTCCTCATAAAGGTAGCCGGTTTCACTCTGGATCTGACGAGAGTTTTTCATAGCGAAGTCGAAACCAAGTTTCGGGCCAGTCCAACTAAAGCCCCAAGACTCACCTTCAAGGTTGAGTGCGCGGTCCTGAAACTTTCCTGCGCGGACAAAAATATCGGAAAAAAGATTGTACTGAAGGGCCGCACGCCACAAGCGTTTGTCATAAAAATCAGCAGTTGGGTCACCACCTGCATCGGCCATAGCAATAAAATCAGGAGTGATATTGTACTGTACGCCTGCGATAGCGCGAGATTCACCCTTGATAGCGCGAGTTGGATCATCCCAAATCACACCAAAGGTCAGCTTGGTCATGGGAATCCAAGTGAGGCCCATGGTGAAGGGGTGAGAGACTTTGTGGCGAGAGGAGCCGTACCATTCTGGTCGGGAATCTTGTGTGTAGCGATAGAGAATTCCGTAGGACATGTCCTGACCAATCGGCGCTGCCATGGTGGCCGTTGCGCGCTTACGGTTAAACCCGTTCTCGCGTTGAGTTTGGTAACTGAATCCACCTTTCAGTGATGATGCGTTATCAAACAAAAAGTATCCCTCTGAGCGATTGCCACCTGGAAATTCGCGATTGTCGCCTTCGCGATCCTCAGACTCACTGCGAATATCAGTCTTAGTGTTTTGATATGAAACAAAAGTGTCAGCAAAGAAAGCAAGTGGCGCGGGATTAAGCACGGCGGATTCGGTGACAAGCATGGATGCGACACCAGTTCCACTCGTAGAGTGGAGGCGCGTCGTCTGAAACGGACGGATTTGCGCAGCGGCGTCGAGAGTCAAAAATAACAGTACGAGTGATACGAAGCGCATGATGGCAACCTATGAAAATGTGCTATGCTTCCCTCTCAAGCTAAACCATTTGTGACGGAGAACTCAAGGACTTTCATGAAAATCAAGAAGGCCGTGATACCGATAGCTGGCAAAGGCACTCGTTTCTTGCCCGCTACCAAGGAAATCGCAAAAGAAATCATTCCCATCCTAAACGTTCCCATGATTCATCACATTGTTGTTGAGGCAGTGGAATCAGGCATCGAACAAATCATCTTCGTCACTTCAGCAGGTAAGTTTGCTGTAGAGGATTACTTCGATAGAAACCTCGAGCTAGAGGCTTTTTTAGAAAAAGCAGGAAAGACCAAAGAACTAGAGATGATCCGAAAGATCGGAACGATGGTTGATGTCACGAGTGTGCGCCAAAAGGAACAACTCGGTCTTGGTCATGCCGTATTGATGGCTCAAGAACTCGTTGGGAATGAAACATTTGCGGTCTTGTTGGGCGATGACATTGTGATGAATGATGTTCCTTGCACCAAGCAGTTGATGGACGTTTCAAGCCGCCATGGCGGTGCTCCTGTAATTGGGGTGATGAATGTTCCTCGCGAAGATACTTCGAAGTACGGAATCGTGAGAGGCGTTCCACTTGCGGATGATAAGATGACTTTGCGAATGGAAGGCATGGTAGAAAAACCAAAGCCGGACCAGGCGCCGACAACGCTGGCCACACCCGGCCGCTACATCCTTTCTCCAGAAATTTTCTCAATTCTTAAAGAAATTCCCCGTGGTGCCGGCAATGAGTATCAACTCACTGACGCCATCAATGTGCTTTGCCAGCGCCGTGATGTGTACGCTCACCAATTTAAGGGAGAGCGCTTTGATACAGGTCACCTCATGGGCTACTTAGATGCAACGGTGGATTTTGCTCTTCGTGATCCGGCCCTGCGTCCTGCTTTCGTCGAAATTTTGAAACAAAAAGTGCTCAAGCATAAGGTGATCCTGTGAAATTTTTTATT
>JBEIPE010000310.1:0-3394 GCA_040377215.1 Halobacteriovoraceae bacterium | reverse complement strand
GAACTCGCGCAGAAAGAAATCTTCCCTCACCTCGCTGGAAGCGTTGTGGTGACTCAAGGTTATATCGGCAGTGATCTTCATGGCCGCACGACAACTTTGGGCAAAGAAGGCTCGGATTACTCCACGGCCCTATTTGCAGAGGCCCTTGAGGCCTCTGAGATCCAAATTTGGAAAGATGTTCCGGGCATCATGACCACCGATCCGCGTGTGGTCGCTAATGCGCGTACTCTTCCAGAGATTTCTTTTGCTGAAGCCAGCGAGCTGACGCGTTTTGGTGCGAAGGTCATTCACCCAGATACATTCTTGCCTGCTATGCGCGCTCAGATTCCGGTTTACGTGGGCTACTCACAAGACCCACAGGTGAAAGGCACGCGAGTCGTGAATGTTTCTGAGAATGGCCCTGCCGTTCGTGCGGTTTCACTTAAGCGCCAACAAACTTGGCTCACCATCAAAGAAGCCGACGGGCTGAATGCTCCGTTGTTCTTGATCAATGTGTTGCAAGTCCTCAATCAGTACAAAATCACGCCCACCCTTGTTTCCACCAGTGAGAATCGCGTGGGCTGTGTGGTGGATAAGATCTATGACGTTTCCTCAGATCTCGTTCGTGAGCTTGGAACCTGCGGTGAAGTGCATACCTCGCAAGGTGAGTTACTCGCTATCGTAGGTCTTGGCATCCGTTCACGCGCGGACTTACAGGCCCGCGTGCTCTCGCATATGGATGGCGTTTCTCCTTATTTGATTTCGAGTGGCGCTAGTGAAAACTCATTCTGCTTGATGCTTCCGACGGGTCAATCCGAGAATCTCTTGCGGACGCTCCATAAAGACCTTTTGGAGACCACATGAAGATAGCCGTCATTGGTTCTGGAAAAACGGGCGGGCATGTTCTGAACCTGATCAGTAAGACTGATGTCGTGGGACCGTTCGGGCGCTCGAATCCGCTGTCTCCAGAAAAACTCGCGGCCGCCGATGTCGGCATTATTTTTGTTCCAGGTGATGCGTTCTTAGAAATGATCCCGGCCTTGCTTGAAAGCAAAAAGCCCATGGTCATTGGCGCGACCGGTATGGAATGGCCAGCTGGTCTCGATGCTGAACTCAAAAAGCGTGGACTGGCCTGGGTGCACGCCACGAATTTCTCATTGGGTGTTCAGCTTTTCCGTCAGCTACTCAAGACTGTTAATAAACTACAGAAGTCACTTCCCTCTTTCACGGCCGAGTTGATGGACATTCATCACACGAAAAAACTTGATGCGCCTTCGGGCACAGCAAAGTCACTGGCGAAGTGGAGCGAGTTCCCCGTTCATGTCGAAGCGAAGCGCGAAGGTGATGTGGTGGGCTTTCATGAGATGACTCTCACTTTCCCACAAGAAACCGTGAAAATTTCTCACAACGCTCATGATCGCGCTTTGTTCGCACAAGGTGCGCTAGACGTCGCTAAACTTTGGATCAAAAAACCTTTGGGTGATGGTCTCCACCCGCTAGAAAACCTTATGGACCATTTGGAGAAACAATGAAAACTCAAGCTGAGCTCAACAAACATGTTGTCTGGACCGCAGTGGTCACGCCCTTGCTTGCCGATGGTAAGGTGGACTACTCATCCCTCGAAGGTTTGCTCAAGAAACAGGCCGACGCTGGTAACGGCATCGTTCTCCTTGGCTCAACCGCTGAAGCCTTGAACCTTTCTTCAAACGATAAAAACGAAATCGTTCGCTTCGCAACGAAGCTCAATCTAAAAACGAGCATGATTCTCGGCATCGGCGGTCATCAGCTTGAAGACCAAATCAACTGGATGAAGTTCGGCGAAGAACATGCCTTTGACGGATATCTCCTCGTGACTCCACTTTACGCCAAGCCAGGACCGGTCGGTCAAACGAAGTGGTTTGAGTCTTTGATGAACACGTCGACTCGTCCGTGCATGCTCTACAACGTGCCAGGTCGCTCAGCTGTCGCCATGGCGCCAGAAGTTTTGAAGAACCTCGCGGGCCATAAAAATCTTTGGTCTTTGAAAGAGGCCAGCGGCTCGGTTGAGAAATACTCGCAGTTCCGCCAGGCCGCTCCGACTCTCACCATTTATTCAGGTGACGACGCGCTCTTGCCGTTCTTCGTACCGATGGGTTGCGCGGGTGTGGTCTCTGTCGCTGCCAACGTTTGGCCACAGGAAACTCGCCGTTACGCTGAACTCGCTCTCGCGCAAAAGTTTGATAAGGTCTTCCCACTTTGGGAGAAAGCATCGAACAGCATGTTCCTCGCGAGTAACCCATTGCCGGTGAAAGCTCTCTTGCATCAGAAAGGCTGGATTAAAACCGCCACCATGCAAGCGCCTCTTCACCATGACGACTTTAAACAAGTCGGCGTTTTGGCAGAGATGGATCAACAAGTTCAGAAATGGCACAAGGAGAATGCATAATGTCTTGGGAACAATTACTCGTTGACCTTGAGTCAGGAAAAGTCCGCTCAGCTGAAAAAGTCGACGGCGTTTGGCAGGCCAACACCGCCGTTAAAGAAGGCATCCTTGCAGCATTCAAAGCCGGCGTGCTGAAAGCTGAAGGCGGCTTCGTTGATAAACACAATCTCTTCCCGCAAGAGTTCACTGTTGAGCGCGGCGTACGCCTCGTTCCTGGCGGCTCAAGTGTTCGTCGTGGCTCTTACGTTGCTAAAGGCGTTGTGATCATGCCTCCGGCCTACATCAACGTCGGTGCTTATGTGGATGAAGGCACGATGGTCGATAGCCATGCTTTGGTTGGTTCATGCGCGCAGATCGGTAAACGCGTTCACTTGTCAGCTGGCGTGCAAATCGGCGGCGTACTTGAACCTGTGGGCATGCGTCCGGTTGTGATTGAAGACGATGTCTTCGTTGGCGCCGGCTCCATTATCGTTGAAGGTATCTTGGTGCGCACACGTGCGGTGATTGCTCCTGGTGTGATCCTGTCTAAAGCCGTAGAAGTTTACGACGTTGTGAACCAACGTGTGATTCCACGTGGCGAAGGCATTCCGGCCGGTGCGGTTGTTGTGCCTGGCACACGTGCATTCTCAAGTGAGAACGATTTCATTAAGTCGCGCGGCTTGATGCTTCAGTGCCCGATCATCATTAAGTATCGTGATGAGAAGACGGACACATCTCTTGTGCTAGAAGACGCTCTTCGCTAATGGAAAACACCGTTTGGCAGGGAAAATTCCTTCGTATGACCACCGAGACCATCGGTGAGATCACCTGGGAGCGTGCGTACCTGCCGGATGGTGTGGTTGTTTTTCCGGTCACTGATGACGGAAAAATCTTGGTGATCCGCGAGCGCCGCGCTCATGAAAATCCGCCCGTGCGCTTGAAGCCTGTCACGGGCATGCTGGATGCCGGCAGCACACCTGAAGAGAATGCCCAACGTGAACTGCAAGAAGAGAT
>JBEIPE010000034.1:0-13970 GCA_040377215.1 Halobacteriovoraceae bacterium | reverse complement strand
GGCCATGAGACAGCAGTGAACGATCCCTACATCGGTGGCTACGTGACCACGTTTGTGAATCGCTTTCGCACCAACAATATTCAAATTGAAATCAATCGCGCCATCTACATGGATGAAAAAACCAAACTGCTGGTTCCGAGCAAGTCAGCACCCCTGAAAGCAAAATTGACCGAGGTCTTGATTGCTGGGCTGACGGAATTCTCGCGCTAGTGAACGATGATTTTATCGCGCTTGCGTTTGCCCTGCTGTAGTTTTTCTTCGCGCGCTTTTCTTAGATACTCATCCATGCGATCACGTGGCGTCACCGGCACGACCTTCGGGGCTTCCTTAGGTTTCTCCTGCAAACGTTTTCTTTCCGCATTGGACTCGAGCTCAATCTGACGCTGGAGACGAATCTCTGGCTCATCATCCTCAAGCCCAATATCTCGCGTGGTGAAAGTCTTTTTATAACGATCATAGATATAGCGATAAAGTGGCTTCAGTTGTGGGCCGTTCTTTTGGCCGCGCTCCATGAAGTACACCATCTCTTTGAGCATCTCCACATCTTCCATCTGGTGAGACCAGGCCGAGAAAAGATAGAGCATCCCCTCTTGATCCGTCTGACGGTTAAAAGTGAGCTGTTTAAATTCTTTGTAAACAATCGGCGAGATCGTCGCATCTGAGGTTCTGAAACTAATGCCTTTCAAAAAGCGTGTGCGAATCTCATCTGAGTCGACGTTATTTCTCTCAGTCACCAAAAGATAGGAAAGCAAAAGACCGCGATCAAAACTAAAAACGATCTCTGTGCGATAGTCTTTGTTTTTCGAAGCAATTTCGACATAGGCCATGCCTTCTTCTTCCAAGGGGCCATAATCAATAAAGCCCGGTGGAAGCATGGAAGCACGCAGATGCAGCAGGTAGAGATTGTAGTACATGGTTGGAAACGGCAGATCCCAGCCTTCAATCTTGCGGCGGAAAAGATCGTGCCAGACTTCTTCCGGCGTTTTCTTTTTAAGCTCACGACGCACGAGAGGAAGCTGGAAGAATTTTTGTTTTTCAAACTGATCATTCCAAGCGCCACTCTTGAGCAAATACAGACGAGCAATCTCTCGGCCAGAGGGACCTTGAAACAACACGCCCATCTCCGGCGCTTTACCTTCATTCACTATCTTGATGATCGGAATGGTGCGGAACATGGGATGACCCGTTGGCAACGGCACAACCACATCACGAACGTGAAACTCGCGCCAGAGACCGGGAAAATCATTTTTTATTTCTGTCGTACCAAGCTGTGGGCCTGGATTAAGGTAACGTTTATCCCAACGAGGTAACTTATAAACGTCGTTGGCCCATTCGCCTCGTATGACTTTATCGTAAGTGTAGTACGGCAGTGTCCGGTAGGTCACAAAGACCCCCAGAATGGGTACAGCGAGGATAAGGATGAGCAGCACCAGCCGCTTCATATGTGTTTAACCATAAGTTATGAATATCTATACGGCATTCTAGGGAAAAACTGGAATGTCTCAATATTTCTTTATTTTGACCGATAGGTTCAGTGAACTATGGGGTTTTACCCGGGATTCACTATGAAACAGACACTCTTGTTTTCTGCTCTCTTTCTCTTGGCCACGGCCTGTGATGCCCCTCAACAGAGGCGTCTAGCGGGCACCTTCAACAACTCGAGCACCTCGACGGGTGCGGTGGAAGGCACCAACGGCTTCACTCCCAACCCTACGACTGGAACCACCAGCGGCACAACCGCAGGAAGTACGACCGGCACAACGACCGGCACGACCACTGGCCAAACAATCAATTGTATTAAAAATGTCGTCGCCTACCACGCCGGTCTAGGTAACGTGGATGTGTGTGAAGATTCTGCCAACGAAGTTCTTTTTAAACTTGGCTTCAGCACCACTGATCAGTCAGACGGCACATGCATTATCCCGATGTACAAAGATACCGCCGGTAACTCGACTTACCTTGGCACCGCTCAATGCACCAAGCACAACCAGGGTCAAATCGTGACCGGAAGTGTATCCAAAAACCGCAATGGTTACGCCGGTTATCAAATTAACAGTGTGATGGTGTTGAAATACTCAGGCACCAATGCATTCTATCAGTGCATGAATGCCTATGGAGTTCAGTTTCAGACTTGTATGGGAGCTTATGGGAACAACAGTTTCTATCAAAGCTACTGCGATACTCAGGCCAAGAACTACATGACTTCTTTGTGTAACACTTTCAAATCCAACTATCCTTACGCTCAGGTCAGCACACGCTAATCAATGCATGTGCTGATTCTGAATTTTTTGACCCGTTAACCACTTCTTCAACCAAACAGTTTGGCGTGTTGGTAAGACCAACACAGGGACGATCACATCGCCCTCTTCTTCTTCATTCATAACGGGTGCTTTCATACTGACGACAAACATCCACACGGTTTCGTCTTGTTCAAACATTTTGATTTGGACTTGAATAGGATGCCCATCCCACACTTGCTCCCAGGTCTCATCGGCCTGAGTGAGGGTTTCGGGAAGGCGTTCGGCGTAGTCACCAAATTCCTCAAAGGGAATATCGTCGTCATGACGGTGCTGGATGACCCAGGCGAGTAATTCACTCTTCTTTTGAGCGATCCATTCTACTGTCTCATCGGGCAGATAAAAGTCGTCGGACATGGTTTTAGGCCCTCCTAGACCCCTATTTTAGCATAAAAGGAAAAACTTCCCCGCTATAGCACCTTCTTGCCGCCAGGTATGATGGATGTAACCAGGACAGGATGTCCCGGTGGAACAACACAGGAAGTGACATGTCTCAGTCTCAACAAACCACGCCAGCGGCCCCTAAAGATGAACTCGGCCTTTTGCTTTCGCTCGCTGCCTCAGGGCACTTGCCACTTTTTCATCAAGACTGGATTCGTGATTCATTCACTGACCCTCGCCGTTTGAGTTTCGCCCGTGCCACTCGAATTGTAGAAGAAGGCATGAAGCGTCTAGAGCGCCATCATAGCTATGATCGCAAACAAACGGCTCTTGCCGCTTTTTCTGATACTGAGCGCAGTGAATTCATTCAGTCATTTTTCAAGATGGTTGAATACAAGACCTTGGACCAATTGAAGGAGCTGCATTGATCACGAGACTCCTAGTCTTCACTGTTAGTTTTTTTGCGCTCTCCAGCGCTCATGCGGAATACCGCGTGTATCAGTATCTCGTTAAGCCGAAGAACATGGCGGCCATGGTGACTCAAGTCCAGGCCAAGCCGGTTCGTTCCACTTTAAATCCTGTCGCCTTCCTTTCGTACAACGGAGGAAAGAGTGCTGTGGACATCACCTTGATGCGAACTTGGATGTGTCCCGGGAGCACCGCTCGCAAAGAATACTGTATCCACCCGTCTGAGAGGCTCGCTTATGAGTGATGCGATTCGCGATCTCTCCAACGCCCAACGTAGTACGATGAACTCGCTTCAGCGTAAGAATAAGAGTGAGCTCGAGCAGGTCAAACGCATCCATGCGCTCAACATCAATGAAGTAAAAAAAGAGCAAGAGCTCGACATGCATAACGTGCGCCAGGGTCACCAGCTGGATGTCGCCCAAGAGATTCAAAAGAAAGAAGAAACACTTCAGGCCCTGCGTAAATCACAAGAAGAGACCCAGCGTCTCACTGAAACTGAAACCAAACGCCAACAGGCCCTGGCCCTTCAACAACGCGAAGATATCCACCAACGCAAAGAAGCGGAGATCGCTAAGATCAATATCCATCAGAGCGAGACCACCGAAGACCTCACCTCTCGTCACAACGAAGCGATCCGCGACATCCATCAACAGAACCGCGACCAGCTCCATAACGTGGATTCAAACCATCGGGTCACTCTCCATGCGGAAAGCGACCAGTGGCGCACACGCATCGAGGAACAACGCAATAAGTTCCAAGGCACCTATTCGACGGAAGGTCAGAAGTATGACCGCCTCGTAACGGATCAGAAGAAAAAAAATGAGACCCAGTCTCTTAATGTTCATCGTGAGCACGAAGCAAAGATGGACCAGATGAACACCCAGCAAGTAAAGCACGAAGAAAAAGTGAAGACCGTGCATCAGAAGTCGCTGAACGATAAAGAAGTTTTCTTCGAGAAGAAATACCAGACCCAACTCGCTCAGCATGCCCAATCCAATAAGATCCTCGATGACATCAATAAGAAAGTCGTCGATTCAAAGAAAGATGAATTGAACAAGCGTGTTGAAGTAGAAAAGAACCGTTCTACCGACCCATTCTTCTCGTTCACTGAAATGCGTCCGAAGCTGGAAGAAAAACCTGATTCTTACATTCTTCGTGTGCAAGTCCCTGAATACGCCAAAGAAGAAGTCACGCTCACGGCCAATGGCAAAGAATTGGTGCTGACCTCGAATCGCCGTTATCAAGATGAAAGAAAAGATGAAGACGGTACGTTGAAGAAAGTGAACAAAGTTGAATCCATGGTCAGCCGCATTCCTGTCGGCCAGGTGCTAGATCCACGCAAGATGGAGAAGAACTGGGTCGAAGGCGCCCTCGTCTTCACCATCAAAAAAGCCTAGTCCATCGTAAAATCGTGATATGTAGGCGTCTCAATCTCGACAATTTCCTGTGTCACTTCACGAACCTCGGCACGCTCAGGTCCTTTGGTGGCAAAGCGATGCAGATCCTTGAGTGATTCAATATCCCCTTCCGCAATCAGTTCCACCGACCCATCGGGAAGATTGATGACATGCCCTTTCACTAAGAGGCCGCTGGTTTTGACGTGCTGAAGAACACTCCAGCGGAAGCCGACTTTTTGCACTTTACCCTTAATGACTAAACGCATTTGTAGCATAGAAAACTCCAGGACTCCGATTGTGGCCTAAAAAGACCATCGGGGCAACCGGGAGAGCTATGCCCCCCAATGAAAAAGTCGCTATAATCAGACTATGCGCCGTCCGCAACTTTTGCATTTCACAGCGATTTCCACCGAGCATAACCTCACTGTGCGGGCGTCACTCTCGTTTTCTCGTCAGGCCCTCCATCAATTTTGGCAAAACCCTCTTCCTGGCCTCGCCCCCATTCGCCCAATTGAAAGCTTAGGCCTGTTGCAATCACGACGCTTCCGACTGCGCATCATCGGCATGGATAAAGAAGGCCATGAACTTCTGAATCGTGAGTATGATTCGGATTCTTTTGGTGATTTCAATTTGCGACTACCGCACCCAGTGGAAGGGCCGGTCGAACGTCTGTTGGTTTTTGAGACCCGCACCCATCCTGGTCTTGATCTCTTGATCGGTAGCTTTATTCCCATGAACGTTCGTGAGGAACGAAAAATTCTCATCACGGATTTTGATAAGACCCTGGTCGACACGCGCTACCACTCACCTCGCGAGCTCTATCTTTCTTTGCGTCGCCCGCTGGGTTATTTCCCACCGGTTCCCAATTCTATCGAGCTGGTTAAAAACTATGTGAAGGATGGGTTTCAGCCTTTCGTGGTCTCCGCCTCACCACACTTTTATGAAAATGCCATGCGTGATTGGCTTTATCGTAACCAGCTGTTCACTAGTAATATTTATCTCAAAGATTATCGCCGCGTGTTTGCACTCTTCGAAGGCGAGCTCGCTCCTAAAGATCTCAAGACGCAAGGTTTCTACAAGCTCAATCACTTGGTGAATATCTTACTCATGACCGGCATTCCCGATGAACTGGTGTTGGTAGGAGATGGTTTTGAAAGTGACACCATCATCTATCTCACACTGGCTTCGGTGCTCAACGGCCGCCAGGATCCCTGGGTGGTGTGGAACTCAGTCAAACAAGACGAGGGCTTCCGCCTCACCAACCGTCAGCACTTCCGCTTCTTAAGTAAGTTCTATCAACTGAAAAATCTCTGCGACACGGCCGGGCCTTGTCGCGTCAAGATTCATATTCGTTGTCGTAAGGAAATGCTGGCGGGTTGGAAGCAGCGCCGCTTCAAATACGAGTTTCTTAATCGCCTATTGCCGACGGTAGATTTTTACGAAGGATGAGCTCAGGAGAGCAGCATACCGGGCGCGAAAGTGATAAAATAACCCAGACTCATATAGAAGCCCATTTTGTGAAAACGTTGGGCCTGCTCTTGCGGCATCAAGCGCTGAGTGACTGGCAAGCGAGCGAAGTCAAATTGAATGACCTCAAGGTAAATGCGAATGACGGCAAATAAAAGACCGACGGTGATAAAGGCGGGATCATTCATCCATGTAGTCATGTGGAGGCTCCTTGCCAAACATTCCTGAACCTGTACGACTCATCGGAAACCCTGAAGAAAACTTTTATATCTTGGGCAAGAAGCACCAAGCGGCATTTAAGACTCTGTGGCAGAAAGTTATGCCGGCAGAATCTTGGCGCGCACGCCTCGACTCACTGACTGAACGATGGCGTCGCATAGAGGCACCGACAATACCTGACAACACCTGGGGGTCTTGGCTCAAAGCTTATTGCGAAGGCCTCGAAATCACCCCGGCCCGCTACCTGCAGTTCTTGGCCCGTATAGAGGCCGGCGCTCTCCCCCACGTGCTCGCCGGTTGCACCAGCGTTTTCCGCTGGGATGAGGCCACCCAAGGTCCCCAGCACCTTCGTTTGCTGGACTGGCCGCTGGCTTTGGTCGAAGGTGAAACCAGCGAACATTTACTGATTGAAGCCCCAGGCAAACCCGCGCTCCTGCTCATCGGAATTCCCGGACTGACTTTTCTCCCTCTGACCGCCATGAACTCCCATGGTGTGACCATGGCGTTGCACGCGAAATATCACTCGCTCCAACACAGTGATGGTCGCCCCATTAGTGAGGCCGTCATCGAAGGTCTTCTCTCGGCAAAAAACGTGCAGGAGCTTCGTCGTCAGCTCAAAAGCTTTCAGACCCAGCGTCTTTGGGGACTCAACGCTTGTGATGCGGCCGGCATGGTTCTCGCCATGGATATTGGTGGGCCACAAGTTGACGTCATCAGTGCTGACTTGCGTGAAGCGCGCTTGCTGGTGTTTAACAATGCTCCTTTGGTGAAAAATAAAGACTTGGAAAATGCTGAGCCACCGACGTTCACACATTTTTGCAAAACTCGTCGTGAGTGGTGTCTCGAGCGACTGGAAAAAGATTCTGGTGAGCACCCATTGATCGCACTCACCCGCGCTCATAAACTTCATCGTGCCAGTGCCCCCGCTGTCACGCTTTCAACGCTGCAGGCGATGATGCTGGCCCCTGCGACACGCACATTAGATTGGTCGCTGGGAACTCCACCGTTGTGGCAACAGGGCACGATGCTACGCTGGCAGGATCTTTTCAGCACCCACATGCGCCAACCACAAACGATCACCAGCAGTTTTCCGAAAGAAGAACGGCATGAATGGTCACTGCGCCAGCATTACTCTTTGGCGCAAAAATCACTCGACCTCAAAGACATCACGGCCGCGTTTCACCATCTGCAAATGGGCCTTGCATCCGCGGAAGGCGAACACCGCGCGCTCGGCGCATGGGTATGGGCCTGGTGGCAATGGCGTTATTTGGAAAACAAGCGTGATCGTCTGATGCTCTATCAAGAAACCCAAGAAACACTTCGCCGCACGCCGGCCACCTATCGCGGCCATGTGCAGCTGCTGCGCCTCATTTTAGAGCTTGAGCTGGGACTGGTGGCCACGGTCACACCGCTTGATCTGCCGCCACTTTTAAGGCTGTGGAGCGAAAAATACCTCACCACAGCGGCCTCTGAGCGCGCTGCCCTCTCTAAAGAATTGCATGTTCGCTTAGATTTACATGATCTCACTCCACTCAACACCTGGACGCAACGACGTCCAGTGGGGTAAGAAAAAGCATGGGTCTTCTCTATCCTTTTCCTGTTTCTCCCGATGAAACTGATTTCGCTCACCTCGAAAATGGGCCCTCTGGGCGCATCCAAAAAGTCGCGCTGAAAAGCTACGGACTTCCTTATATCTTCTGGGGCTATGCTCTCGCTTCCCTCGCCGTGTTGTTCTTTCTGTGGCTTGCCGTTCGCGAGCCCATGGAGAAACTGGGTGCTATGGGCGGGCCTGATGCGGCCTTAGTGCTCCTACTCAAAGTCTTCATCTATTCTTTACCGATCATCGTGTTAGGCTTTTTCTTCTATGAGAAAACGCTGACCGCCACCCCGGGAAAACTCACCATCGCTCACCGCTTTTTTGGTGTTCGCGTGAAGCAGGCCACTTATTCCTTGGGTGCTCAGCCTTTTGCCGTCGATCACTTTATGGATGCTCCCAATGTGGCACGCTTAAAAGGTGGACCGGAAGCAGTAGGATTCCAAAACAAAGGCTACTTCACTCTATGGCTGCGCACGAGCGATGACCGTACGATCCGAGTCGATCGTCATTCTCGTAAAGCTGATTTGGAAGCGCTCGCTGCATTGCTCATGCTGGCGACAGAAAAGAATTAGAAACGAATCACCATGCCGGCCGATAGCTGCGCACCCACAAAGAGCGGATCAAATTCCTCGAAGGGTGACGGACGCTTAATCTTGAAGATCTTCACTGCTTTCACACCGGCCGAAACCTCAAACCCCACTTTTTCCCATGGGTAAAACAACAGAGTTCCTTGTCCAAGACCACCGGCCCCGTAACCATTCAAGGTAAAGAGTGGCGCAGCTTCATACTGTGACCAGGGAACCAAGAGAACAAGAGTTTCAATTTTTAGAATCAGACGACTGAAATTTAATAACGCTAAACTTGGGCCGATGCCCATTTCAAACATACGAAACGTCTCAGTCTGCCCACTGATCGAGTTTTCACCGTAAAGATAATCAAACAAGAATGCGACCCCAACTCGAGAATCCTGCTTTTGAATCACACCTTTGAGCTGACCACCTTGAAAACTCCAGTCATCGCCAGGACGGCCCGCCTTAGAGTTCTTTGATTCTTGAGCACTGAACTGAACTGCCGAAAAACTCACATACTGATTGAAGATTTGTTTGGTGGATTCTTTATAGCGAGTGGTTTCTTTATCCACTTCGTCGGCCTTATCACTATCCTCGAAGGCGACGTCATCGATCGAAATGTAAGCGAGCTTCCCTGACACGATCACTGTGATGACCTGGCCTTTTGAGCGTTCTTTCTCGCCGACTCTAAGAACTTTCCCGCGACGAGCATAACCCAGCGGTGCGCTTCGCTGAGCGTCCGCCCAAATAACTGCTTTCTCACTAGTGACCACGGCATTGCGAGCGGCGTGAGCAAGAGGCATTCCTAGAATGAAGAAAATGAGAGTGCCCAGCAGAGCAGGCGCATAGTGGGCAGCGAGGCTTGGTGAAGCCTTAAAGTACCTGAGCAAATTCGAAAACTTATCGATCATTTATCCGACGATCCTCGTATGGATTTACAATAAATTGAAGGCCCTACCTTAGTCTAACGTGGGAACTCAGAAAAAGGAACGGGCACCTTAAACTCGCTTTGTTTTCAACCGATAGGACAAAGTGGAATTAGGTGAAAGGAAGCCTTATGTATAAAACATGGATGATGAAAACACTTCTACTGAGCACGTCGCTAGCGATGCTAGCTGCCTGTAACGAGAAGATCGCTCCAGAGCTTGCTGACCCAGCATCTACGACAACCACGTCGGGAAGTAGCGGTGGTGGACCCACTGTTGTTGTAGCGGATAATATTTTTAAACTTGAATTAGGTACCACCCCTACAAACGGTGTTGCTCCTGCAGATCTTGGTTACACGCTCCATAAGGCCAATGAAGCAGGGACCGTTAAATGCCAAGTCGAAAACGTCACTGATGTCCCAGACACCCTCGACTCAACTCGCGATATTACCTGCATGATGGAAGCCGAAGAGGCCGCTCTCTATTATAACGGCTACAACATTAAAGCTGTTGGCGATGCGGGCACGTGTAACTTCATTAGTGCTACTCCTTACACTTACTACCAGTACCAACCGGGTGTTTCAGCTCGTATGGACGGCTCACCTCGTGAAGTTGTCAAATTTGTATGTACTGATACCGCCAAACAATTACATGGCTCAGCTGTTCTTCATACCGACGCCACATCTTCTTTCGGGGCGAATATTTCAGGTAGTACAACAGTGACAGAGCTGTGTGGCAAATACGCCAACATAGATGGCACAAGTGCTGAAGCTTTCGGATCACTTGATCTCTCTGCGACAACAACTCCCATTACTCTCGCCTCAGATAGTGACCTCTGTTCGTTCAATTACAAAGACGTGGGAGTGAACTGTGACGAAGGGCAGGTCCGCGTTCACACCGTGAGCGTAAGCAGTGCCGTCGTCGCCACCGTTGATACTCTTACTGCGATTGATGGTGGAAGCGTTCTCATCGACTGTGGCGGTAAAGTTAAAAACTGCATCGGTGGTGCCGCACCAAAAATCGTTGGAGAAGAGAACTTTATTGATCTAGGAAAGACACTCATCATCTCTCAAATCCCCTCAACGGGTGGTAGCAACGATGTCATCTCACTTGAAGCAGATGTTTCTCGTGAAAGTAATTTCTACTTCTCTAACTTCTTACGCCAATGCTCTGGTTTGCCGAACTTCACTACGGCAGCAAACTTCAACACAGGCACGGTCTTCAGTCCTGGCTACGATGCTGATGTGATGGAAGAATACGCACGCCTAGGAACAACTCTTCCTGGTACTCAGGAAAAAGATTTCACTCACGGTCAGTTTGACGTGATCACATTAGCTGATGACCCTTTCCGTGCGGGTATCCCTGATGCCGATATAACGATTGGTGATTTGCGTGAACAATGGAGTAACTCCAACATGCAAGCTCGCCCTTTCCACAGCTTTGAATGCTTGGATCAGGCCCTCGATGTGAAAGCGCGCATTCGTCTCGTCGTGCGTGAATGGAACCGTAACTTCTCTCCAACTACGCAAGAATTCCGCTACATTTCAGATGTCTTCAGCGGCACGGCTAAAATGGATGCAGGAGCAGCACAAACCAACAATTACCTTGTTTATGATCAGTTCAACGATATTGCTGATTGGGATGACAAGCTCTTCTTCAGTAACTCGCCTACCAACAGCTGCGTGAACAGTAATATGATTGATGACGGAGCGGGATCACTTCCTGCCCCACGAAGCCCACTGTGGTTCCCGGGCGAAGATAACTAAACCAAAAAAAGGGCCCCTTTCGGGGCCCTTCTCTTTTTAGCTGTTCTCTAAAAACTAAGCATTCATGTAGTTACGGACTTTGTACTTGCTCGCCATGAAAGCGAAGATCAACGCAAATACACCCATGGTGATCGCGAAGAACCAGAAGTAGCCAGAGCTCGCAACTGGGTAAAGCTCAATCTTCGTGATGAATGACACCAACTGGTTTCCGAAGAACACAGTCAAGAGCCACATCGACATAATCGAAGACTTCATGCTCTTAGGAGCTTGTGTGTAAGCGAATTCAAGACCCGTGATTGAAACCATCACTTCCGCGATAGTGATCACCAAGTATTGGAAGAACTGGAACATCACGTTCAATTGGTTACCGTTGTCCAATTGGATTTGGATCAAAGCTGCCAATACGAAAGCGAAACCAGTCATCAACATCCCCCACGTCATACGACGGAGCGGAGTCATTTCGTAGCCCAAAGCTGTGATGCCTGGGTAAACGCCGAATGAGAAGATTGGAATCAAGACCATAACCATGATCGGGTTCCAAGCAGAGATCTGAGAAGCTTCGAATTGGATGCCCATGAACATGAGGTCCATCTTCGTCGCTTGAATAACCCAGCTAGAACCGTGTTGATCGAAAAGTGCCCAGAACACAGAAACCGCTGCGAATACTTTGGTGATGTCCCAAACAGCTTTCGCGCCGTCAGCTGCTTCTTGGCCGTGTTTCTTAGCGGCTTTTTCCCAGATTGTGCCGGTACCTTCTGCTGTCAAACCAGTCTTGAGAACGCTCAAGAAGCCATGACCGTCTGCTTTTGTAGGTGGCATGTGGACGTATTGTTTGCGGCCCATCCAGAAGATGATTGTCGCGATGAACATCAAAACACCCGGTACGCCGAAAGCTACGCTTGGGCCGTAGTGCTTCAATGTCCAAGGAGTGATGAGTGTTGAGAAGAATGAACCGAAGTTGATCATGAAGTAGAACAAGTTGAAGACCTTCGCCAAAGCGGCTTCTTGGCCTTTCTTGAACTGGTCGCCTACGTGAGCTGATACGCACGGCTTAATACCGCCAGAGCCCAATGCGATGAGGAACAAACCGGCGTAAAGGCCCATGGTGTTTTCCCAGAGAGCGAGAACAGCGTGGCCAGCACAGTAAACGAGAGAAAGATAAAGAATAGTTTTGTACTTACCCCAGATGCGATCTGAGATGAAAGCGCCCAGCAATGGGAACAAGTAACAGAGAGATGAGAACTGGTGGTACACCCAAGTGGCTTGAGTTTCTTGCATGAGCAAGACTTGGATCATGAAAACGACCAAGATCGATTTCATTCCGTAGTAGCTGTAACGTTCGCAGGCTTCGTTACCTACAATGAACTTAATCTGCGGCGGAAATCTTCCCGCTTCGCTCTTGGTGCCCGATTGGGCCGTGGCAGCTGCTGTCGACATGAAAACTCCTATTCTTTTTCCCCATCGGGGTCGTTGTAATCAGCATCATTAAAAGGCTTCGGACGCTTGTTTCCACCTAAGTGCTTAGGCTTCGAAGGATCCGGTTTTTCTGGCTTATCCCAGTGACGATACCAATCGTCTTCCTTTTTTACCGCATCTTTTTCCTGACTTCTCGAGGCGGTTTCTTGCAGAGATTCACGTTTCCTAACGATGACCGTGGAGCTTTTTGACACCGGTTTGATCGGCGCAGGCACTTTGGCATGGGCCGTGATGTCGATTGAAGCATCACCCGTGAGTTTGGTTTGGCAGCTTAAGCGTTCTTTAGTTATGTGGAAGATGTTCCCCAAAAGGCGCATCTCTTCAAAGGTCGGAGGCGTGAGGCAAGACTCCCCGCCTTTCACTTTAATAATACAGTCACTGCAGCTGGCGTGGCCGCCACAGTTTGACTTGATGATCTTGCCAGCATTGGTGAGTTGAACGAGCAGTGATTCCTCACCGTTCATTTCTAGAACTTCCCCTTCCGGCCATAAAGTCAGTTTATGTGACACGCAATCTCCCTCAGACGACTTTTTTGATTTGGCGCTCGAGCGCTTCAAGCACTTTGCCTTTTAGAGGCTTAAGCAGGAAACCGAGATCGAGCTTCACTTGGGCTTCAGTATCAGTGAAGGTGATGTTCACTTCAAAGCCGCTGCCCTTCGCAGAGAGCTTAGTCGTGGCATCATCGGGCTTCACATCTGCTTTCACGCCAAATTTCGCCATGGCTTCCGGCACCAATTTCTTGGCTGCTTCGTAGGCCTGTTTTTTATCAGTGACGTTAACGTAAGGAACTTTTAAATCCATTTACTTTCCTCTCTTTTCGCATCCTGCTCAAAGCAGAACACTGTTCTGTCGAGCGCTTCGGACTCCTGTCCTCAGCGTCCTGTAGATCCGAAACCGCCCGCTCCGCGTGCCGTTTCTGTTAAAACTTCACTGCTTACATATTTCGCCTGCCAAACAGGTGCGAACACCAGTTGTGCCAGACGAAGACCGTGCTCAATCACAAAAGGCTCTGTACCAAAGTTCCCCACGATGATCTGCACTTCCCCGCGGTAATCCGCATCGATCGTGCCGGGTGCATTCACCACCATAAGAGGTGATTTCAGCGACAGGCCTGAGCGTGGACGAACTTGAATTTCATGGCGTGGTGGAATTTCAAACGAGAGCCCCGTTGGGATAAGCACACGGGCGCCTGGTAATACCGTGACGGAATCACGGTTAGCAAAAGACGCACGGATGTCTGCACCGGCCGCATCTGCGGTGGCGTAAAACGGCAGCTCAAAGCTTGGGTCAAAGTGAGGAAGCTTCCTCACCTTGACTTCAAACGTTGCTGACATGAATTAACCTTTTTTTGCGAGTGGAGCGATGGCCTTGATCGACAAGCGGATTTTACCGAAGCGATCAACTTCC
>JBEIPE010000315.1:0-3298 GCA_040377215.1 Halobacteriovoraceae bacterium | reverse complement strand
TTGATGGGACTTTGCGCACGACTTCCCTTCGCCATTGCTCCGGGCATGGGACTGAATGCCTTTTTCACTTTCACTCTGGTACTCGGTGAAGGCATTCCCTGGCAGACGGCCCTCGGCATGGTTTTTTGGTCGGGCATCATCGCTTTAGTTATATCCGTCACTCCCTTGCGCCAGAAACTGGCCGAATCACTTCCGCACAATATCAAGATCGCTTCGGCGGTGGGCATCGGATTATTTCTCACGTTTATTGGTTTGAAAAATGCCGGCCTGGTGATTGCCGATCCAGCGACTTTTGTTCGCATGGGTGCCATCAAAGGCGCCACTCTCCTCTCTGTGATTGGATTGCTGGTGATTTTACCGTTCATGAAGCGCAAAAATCCTTTGGCATTTTTGCTGGGTATTTTTGTCGTCACCATGGGCGGACTTTTCATGGGCATCGTTCCTATGCCCACGGAGGTTTTTGCGGCGCCAGATTTTGAAAGTGTATTTATGAAACTCGACATCATGGGAGCGCTGAAACTTTCCCTCCTCCCAGCGATTCTCTCCATGGTCTTCACGGATATGTTTGACTCCATCTCGACCTTTGTCGGTGTCTCACGTGCTTCAGGTATGGTCGATGCGGATGGAAATCCTCTGCGCATTAAAGAGGCCTTGATTGTGGATGCCATCGCCTCGACGATTTCAGGTCCAATGGGTAGCTCGGCCGGCACAACGTACATTGAAAGTGCGGCCGGCGTTGAAGCCGGCGGACGCACGGGACTAACCTCTGTCTTCACAGCGATGTTTTTTATTCCCTGTCTCTTCCTCGCACCCATCGTGGGAATCGTACCGGCCTTCGCCACCGCACCGGTGTTGATCTGTGTAGGTCTCTTGATGTTCAAAAATATCTTTGAACTTAAGACTGAGCATTTTGAAGACTGGGTGCCGGCGGTCATTACGATTGTGTTGATTCCGCTGACCTTCTCCATCACGAAAGGTCTGATGGCGGGTCTGTTTATTCAAGTTGCGCTCTATATAATGGTTGGACGAGTTAAAGAACTCAACGTGGCGCTCTGGCTACTCGGTGTGTTGTCTGCTATCTATCTCGCCGTATGATGACTCACTCATTCGCTGATAACTTCAGCGAGCCACAATTTTACCAGCAGGTCACACCCACTCCGGTGCGTGCGCCGAAACTCATCGCTTGGTCAGAAGATGTGGCGCGCCGTCTGAACTGGCAACCGAGTGATGCTTTGACTCAGGCCCTCGGTGGCAATCAAGTTTTACCTGGAATGAAACCCATCGCCACCCGCTACGGTGGCCATCAATTCGGTCACTGGGCCGGACAATTGGGCGATGGTCGCGCTATTTTATTGGGTGAGGCCAATGGTCTTGAAGTGCAACTCAAAGGCGCAGGGCTCACTCCTTACTCTCGTCGTGGAGATGGCCGTGCAGTTCTGAGATCTTCCGTGCGTGAGTATCTGTGCAGTGAGGCCATGCATTTTCTCGGCGTCCCTACCACACGCGCTCTGGCCCTGGTCACCACGGGCGATGATGTGATTCGCGATATGTTTTATGACGGCCATCCGGCCCCAGAACCGGGTGCGATTTGCACCCGTGTCGCAGAGAGCTTTGTGCGCTTTGGACATTTTGAAATCCTCGCGGCTGATGGTGATAAAGTCGGCATGCAAAAGATGGTGGATTATGTCTTGGGTTTTTATCCCGGCCACAATCTAGAGACTTTCTTCGCAGAGCTTTGCTCACGGACCGCAAAACTCATGGTGGAATGGCAACGGGTGGGTTTTGTTCACGGAGTGATGAACACCGACAACATGTCGATCCTCGGTCTCACCATTGACTACGGCCCGTATGGCTGGATGGATGTCTACGATCCTGAATGGACACCCAATACCACGGATCGCGAGCATCGCCGTTATCGTTTCGGGCAGCAGCCAAGCGTGTCGTTATGGAATCTCTCGCAACTGGCCGGCGCCCTTTCTCTGCTAGGAACTGACTTGCGTGAACCGCTAGAGGTTTACCGCCAGACTTATTTCACGGAGTGGGAAAAGATGATGGAGAGCAAGCTCGGCGTCACCGACTTTCCCCTTGAACTCGTCAAAGAACTCGACAGCATTCTGCGTCTGCAAGAAATCGACATGACAATTTTTTATCGTGAGCTGGCGGATTGTATCGCCACCGGCATGCCGACCGGTGCGTTTTATCAAGCCATGCAGACTTCCACCGAGGAGAAACTCTCCCTCTGGCTGACAAAATGGCGCGCCCTGAAGCCAGATGCTGTCTTAATGAATAAAACCAATCCCGCTTTCATTGTCCGCAACTATCTCGCCCAAGAAGCGGTGGATGCTCTCATGAAAAATGATGATTCTGTGATGAAAGCGCTGGAGCTCGCGCTGCTGACGCCTTACGAGGTGAATGAGGCCACGAAAAAATTTCTAGGCCGTCGTCCTGAGTGGGCGCGCACCAAACCAGGCTGTGCGGCGCTCTCCTGCAGTTCTTAAGGACACTTCTTTGCGACAAGTGCGTTCTGCGCCGTATTCGCCAGCACGGGATTTTTAGCATCAGCATAAATCCGCACTTCGTCGCAGGTTGAGCGCGGTGACTCGATGATCGCTAAGGCAAGAAAATGCTCGGCGACTCCTAGCTTCGCAATACGATGGAAGAGTTCCTCGGGCAGCGTCGTGTTTCTAATCAGTGGTGCCAGCACGTAGGTTTGAAAAAGACGATTCTCTGGATTCCCTGGCGGTACGTTATTCACCACGGTCTCCATCATCGGGACATTGAATTTCGGATGAAGAATCACTCGAGACATGATCATGTAATCAAACTTCCAGCGCTCGATGAGCTGAGTGAGGTCCTGCTCCGTGAGATGCACGTTACTCGCCAACGTGCCGGCCACCACGTCATCATCGGTCTTGAGAAAGAGTTCGATCTTCGCGCGCTCCTGCGTCGTTTCAATGTCCTTGAAGAACATCTCGCGCTTATTGTCTGAATAGATCTTGGCGCAAATCAAAAGCGTCAGCAGCATCACCACGCCGCTCTCCACGGAGAGCAGCTTCTTCTTCCCCATGATCACCAACGCAAGGTGAGTAATCGCCGCCCCTGTTAATCCGCCCAGCATCATCAGGACAGGGAGCAGTATCAACCCTACCGGAGCGGTGGAATTGGTGGAGATGAAAATGGTGTACAGCAGCCAGCTCGCGCCCAGGACCGCGCCCACCAAAAACGGTCTGAAATAAACAGATTTATTCATGCCAACAGTATGACATTGCCCAGCCACCTCATAAACCTTTAAACTATG
>JBEIPE010000319.1:0-3227 GCA_040377215.1 Halobacteriovoraceae bacterium | reverse complement strand
GGGCGCCCATCGCAAAGACGCGGTTTGCGCTCATGACTTTGACATCCCTTGGACTGAAATTCCCAGTTTTGATTGGAACGATGAGGAGCGCGAGCTGCTTCTACGCTACCCGACCTTAGGTCTGCTTTTCTCTCATCGTGCTTTTCGTGCGACGCCCGAGCCGGTTCATCGCGCGCTTTTGTCCATGAGCACCGGGGCCTATCCGCTGGTGCTGATGGATCGTGTGCCCACAGTGGCAGAAGTTCTCGCACAACAAACTCAGGGCAAACGATGTGTCACTTTGTTTCACCAAGAAGCGTGGCTCTCAAAAATGATTCTGGGTGAACGTGATCCTCTGAGTTTTGCGTTTCATGATTTGATCCATGCCGATCACTTCTTCCACGCCAACTCGGAGCGCTTGGGCCAAATCGGTTTCTATCGCCAGATCGATCGCCTGCATCGCGAAGGTGTTCTCAATGAGTGGCTGGCCTGCGAGAAATTCCCGGATCAGCTCGAATACCTCATGGCGGATATGAACTCCCATCCGCTGCATTTATGGAAATGCTTCAAGGCGATCTGCCACATGAACCGCACGCCGGAGACGGTGGAACTCTTTGGCGAAACCCTGCCGCGCTTTCTCGCCTTAGATGCGCGAGAAACAAGCGCGCTGGAACTGATGAACACTCCCTCTTTTGAGATCAAGGACCACGGTGTGGCCCTCACCCACCTCTGTGAACGCTGGGGCACGGAACTGCCACGAATCTAGGGCTTTGCCCGTTTTGTCCTAAGCCGCTAACTCCGCTATTTTGAAGGCTTTGTGTCTCAGAGGCCTGCAGGCTTTTACAATGCCTCATGCGCTCATTGATCGCCGTCATGCTGTTTGCCTTGCTCGCCCACTTGTTGGGACCAGCGCGCCCAACTCAACGAACACCCGCCGCCATCGTAGAACTTCCCAAGCCTCGCAGTGTGATTCTCAATGAGCGAGTGGTTGGAAAACAAGTGCCCGCCCCAGTTTTGCAAGATCATCGAGCGCATGTGAGCAAGGTGCGTGAGGCCGTCGCAGCGGAACTGCAAAAGCATCCACCTGAAGCGCAAAACTGGGAGACGCTGCCTCGCGAACAATTCCTCGATGAAGTGGATAGCTGGGCGTCGGGATTGATTGCGATTATGGATGAACTCAGCGCTCAAGAAAAAGTCGCTGTGGTTCAGCAAATCGCACCCGCGACGAAGTTTGACTATCGCGGCTACTTTGCTTATCGCGTGCTCGCCCAATATGGCCAAGGGCACGAGCCACTTCCGATTTTAAAATCCAAAGATCCAATCGAGCAGACTCTCGCTTATGGAGCACTTGATCGTTACGGCGTTGAACTCTATCGCCAGACCGATGTGGTGCTCAAAGATGACAGGCTCATCCAACTGCAAATCGATGCCATCAAAAGCAGTATGGTTCCATGAAGTGGCTTAAGTACATCGCTGTCCTTGTCGTGGGCCTAGGCGTGGTCATGAACCTCGAGCAGCTCGTCGAAGACGCGGCTTCCGAACAAGACAGTCCGATTGAACGTCCACAAAAGAGTCCTCAGGCCAAAAGGCGTATTGCCGCCATCACACAGATAGATGAGGGAATTCCTGATTCCCAAATTCGCATCGTGCTCCAGGCCCTCGAGAGAAATTCTCCCCATGGCAGAAGTTGGGAGCATCTAGAGCAAGATGACTTTGCCCTTGAAGTTGAAAAGTGGGTTGATGAGACGCTTGAAGACGCGGGCATGAATGAATCACATAAGGACGCCATGGCGGTAGGCGAATATTTCTATCGCAAGGATGACCCCTACCTCAGATATTTTGGGTTCACACTCATGTATCGCAGCGGTCCTGAGAAAGAGCGACAGATCGGTTTATTATGGCAGCTGGCCGAACACCCTGACTTCGTCGACTACTACATCCATGACGAAGTGAACGCCTCTCATGAACGGCTGGTACGTCATAAACTTATCTATGAACTCGCCGAGCGCTATGGACAGAATACCGCTTCAAGTCTCAAGCATAATTCCACAGAAGAAGAGTACTTCGAGATCAAATCACGTTTTAAGAATGCTTACGAGGCCAAGTCAAGGACCGACACCCCTGACCATGGCCTGATGAGAGTCCAGGTGCTCTTTGAGAATATCGATTAGATCCGCGGACGATAGATCGCTGAGTTTTTTTCATTCTCACGCACTTCTACCAGCGTCACCCAGGCACGCCCTTGCGTCGAGTTGCGCACCATCTTATCCACTTGCTGATACACCCACTCCGCTGTGCCTTCCATGCTCGGATTAGGCAGGATACGCAGTTGAATGATGCCGCGGCTGTCGAGCTGGCGCCAGGTGCCCAATTCGGGGTCATCAGAGGCCGCCAGGAAGGTGTGATCAAAAGTGTGCTCGAGGAGTTGCTTCACATCTTTGAGCCCACCGAAATCCACCACCCAGCCTTCTACCGTGCGCTCATTACAAGCAAACTCAAAATAGAACTCGCGAGAATAGCCATGCACAAAGCGGCAGTGAGATTCCGCGCGCCACTGGCGGTGCGTGCACGGAAAGCCAGAGAATTTTTTTGTCGAGGTGTAGAGATTGGCGTCGCTCATCGTTGTCCCTTCATTGCGCACCAGTTGATCTGCTGCTTTTTTTTGCCTTCGTAGGCCACCGCGAGGCGGTTCTTAATCAAGATGTCTTTAAGGCTTTTACCGTCGTAAACCACGTCTGCCAAGAGGCGGCCGTACTTGTCTAAGCGGTCTTTGAATCGCACCACCAAATCAATGCGTTTAGCATGCTTCAACTCGGCCTCCACCAGCCCACGGGCCGCCCGTCCCCACTCTTTTTCACAGGGGGCCTTGCCCTTCATCTCGGGTGTATCGATGCCGCGCACGCGCACTTTGATGTTATTGCCAAAAAACGGATGCACGCCCGGAATATCCATCGTCAGCGTGTCGCCGTCGTAGTTTTTGATGAACTTCACACAATTAAAGCGGTCGCTGCCATGGGGACATTCAGCGGCATAAAGAAGAGAGCTCAGGAGCAAAATTAACATGAGAGATCCTTCAATTCGCGCCATTGCTCTTTTTTAAAGCGCCGCTCGCGGTGTTCACGCAGATAACGAATCGCCAGGGCCTCGAGGGCCTTGTCCTGACGTTTTTGAATGGCACTCTCGGGATTCTCCATGACCACTTCTGGCGGGCGTTTATCATGGCCCCAGCCCATCAGCTGGCCTTGGCG
>JBEIPE010000069.1:0-10944 GCA_040377215.1 Halobacteriovoraceae bacterium | reverse complement strand
TACCGCTTCAGGCGCCTGAGAATCGCCAAGACCCTCGCTCTCGCAGGCCTCGTTTTATTCACAGTCTTCACACTCAATCCTGTCACAGAGGCCCTCTTGCACCTCTACGAAGGCCAGTACCCAGCGCTAGATCTGGCGCGGGTCTCAAATGAGAGCAAAGAAAAAATCAAGCACGTGGTCGTCCTTGGCGGAGGATACACCAAAGCCACCGAACAGCCGCTGGCATCGCAGCTCGGTGCCTTCACGCTCCCGCGCGTGGTTGAAGGTGTGAGGTTGTGGCACGCCCTTCCCCACACAAAGCTCGTGCTGTCAGGAAAGGGCTGGGAGACGCTTCCGGAGGCCCAGGCCATGGCAGATATGGCGCAGGGTCTGGGTGTTCCACGTGAGCGCATGATCCTCGATGTGGAATCCGCCAACACCGCTCAGCACCCTGTGAATCTCAAGCCGCTGCTTCAAGGCGAGGACTTCATTCTCGTAACGAGCGCCATGCACATGCCACGGGCGATGGAGATCTTTAAGCGCTCCGGTCTTAACCCCCTACCGGCACCGGTGGGGCACATCCTGACGGGTGATTACAAGATCTGGCACAACAAACCACCCTACCCGCGCGGTGATAATCTCGCGGCGATGGATATCTTGTACTATGAATGGGTGGGAATGCTGTGGAGTAAGATACGGGGAAGTCCGTGAAGACTTCCCCGTGTAGAACTATTTCTTAGGTGCGAAAGTCGCAGGAGTCACTTTGCCAGTCACGGTTGAGAACGAGAAGCCGCTCCAAGCTTCAACGCCGTTCTTCTCACGCAACGAAACAACCAACTTGAGTTTGTCGCCAGAAGTGAGGCTCAAGACGCCTGTCTTCGGGAAGAACTTACCTTGGAAGCTCATGACGATCGAGCCGTTGTCTGAAGTGAATGTGGCCGAGTAAACGTTCGTCAAGAAGCTCTTGATCGCCAGCTTCCCGTTGATGCCTGCAAGTTGACCGTTCAAAGTTCCGAGCACGTCGCTTTGTGTGACGACGCGTGGAGTTTTGCCGGCGAACACTTGGCGAGTTGAGAACATCTGCGTTCCGCTGAACTCGATGGCATCATTCTTCGTCGATTCGATCACTCCGTTCACTGAACCCGTTGAGCGGTCGATGGTGAATGACACGCGCTTCGAGATGTCGCCGTTCGAGAGCACAAGGCCCGTCACTGTGTTGCCGTTGATTTCAGCGTTGCTGAAGCTGTAAGCAGTCACGCGCAACTTCGAGTTAATGAAAACGATCACCAAGTTTTTGCTCGAGCTTGAATCAAGCACTGCCATCTTATCGAAGGCCAATGTGCCAAGAGCAAGACTTGCTTCTGACATCGCAACGTCATAGACGCCTTCATGAACCGGATCAAGTGAAGTGAGTTTGATTGTAATGTCTGTGATCAAGGTCGTAGCAGCACGGCCAACCCAGTCCTCGTCTCCTACTTCCGTCGAACGCTCGCGAGCGTTGGCGGCAAAAACCACGAGTTCATTCAACTCAGAAGCAACTTCGATGCTCGCAAGCTGTGACTGCCAGTGGGTGATCAAAGCGTAGCGTGAGGTTTGACCGTCAAGGGCACGGTAGTAGCCAGCAAGAATTTCGCCATTGATCGCAGAGAACTTCGCGAGGCTGAGAATTACGTGATTGACGAGATCATTTGCAGCGCGAACGACCCAGTCTTCATCTTTAAGTTCAGTGAAGAGTTGCTTCATCGCCATGCCCGCTTCTTGCAAGTTCAAGAGGGCCGCGGTGTCGGTGGTATCTTTGAACTGGGCCTTTAAGTTGATCGCGTACATGCCGCGCTGATCACCGTTTTTGGCACGGAGGTCAGACATCTGTGCTGGGATGTCGCAGATCGGGAGCTCGCAGGCCTTCGCCACAGATGTGAAGCTGAACGCTGTGAGAAGGACGATGATAAAAATGAAACGAGACATAAAGGCTCCTTAATGAACCGTAGTAGTTGAAGAGTTAATTTGGAGGTCCGCTTGATAGGCACGGGCGAGGTCGTCCAGGCGAATCAAAGCATCGTAATGAGCGATCGCCCACTCGCTGAAATCGCGGAGGTACAGAAGCTCAACTTCGATCAAACGATCAAGTGAGCTTTGACCAGCATCGTACATCGCACGTTCGCCGCGCATGTAGACCGACGTCGCTTCGAGCGCGATGGTTTCTTTCGCGTATGAACCTACTTGGCGCTGAAACTTACTGTAGGACAACTGCGCCCCGGCCTTAATGTTGGCCGTCACAAGTTCTTTATTAAGCTTCGCTTCGGTAATTTTTGAGCCTGCGACTTGAACACGTGACCAGTGGCCAAAGCCGATCCCGCTGAATGACAAGATAGACCATTTCACTGAGCTTCTTGAGCGGCGAGCGGCCTGGATGCGGTACTGAGCAGAAACGATTTCAGGTGAATTCTCAACCGCTACGCGAGTCACGTCAGCAACTGGAGTCTGCACTGTCGACGAGGTTAAGAACGGGCGAACGGGCTCGAGCTTGAGATCAGCTTCGGGGCCATTGCCAATCAACTCATTGAAAGCGGCTTTCTCTTCTGCGAGGAAGCTACTGAAGCGAAGAGAGATGTCGCGCAAATCCAAGAGACGGAGTTCGATGCGTTGACGATCCTCAAACTGAGCAAGACCCAGTTCGATCTGTTCGTCGATGACGCCCATGAGCTCTTCCATGAGAAGGATCTCTTGGCGCATCAAGTGAAGTCCCGCTTCTTCTTTGAGAATGGTGTAGTAGAGCGTGGCGATTTGGTTTTTAACGTTCTCGCGAAGGGCGATGTGGTCATACTTCGCCGCCATCCGCATGTTCTTCTCTGACTGGACTTGGTAAATTTTTGAAGGAAGGCTGGTCACGAGCTCAATGAGAATGAGCGGTGTCCACGAATTCAAGAAATAGAGAGCGGCAACTGTGCCCACGCCGTACGGAAAGTACTGGGCGCGTGCTTCTGCGATTTTCTTCTGGGCCTGCAACAAGCGCTCGTACGAGATGCGCACGTCGAGCTGATCATTGATAACTTGCGATCTCACTTCTTCTAACGAGAGCTCACTCCCGTCTTTCGTGAAGATCTGGCTCGCGGCGACTTCCACATCACCGTGCGCCCAGCTCATTGCCGGGACGAGGCTTAGTGCGAGGATGAGTGATAATACATTTTTCATTCTAGCGTCCGCTTACTGTGAGGGTCTTCTCAAAGCTCGTTCCTGCAAGAGTCGTGACCACGGCCACAACGCTGAAGCTGCTTGAGCGAGGCTTAAACACGTACTTAAATCCATCAGCGGCCAGAGTACGCTGTCCTTCGGTCACCCCTGGAACTTTGAAGGTCACACTGAAAATATTTCCTAAATCGTCCTGTGAACCTTCCAGTTCAAGCACAATAACCTTCGCGCCCACGCGATTGCTTGACACGCGTGAAGTCAGTTCGACCGCTTCTGGGGATACCTCTGCGCCGGTACCCAAAGTGCTATCCATGCTCAACAAGCGCTTGATTTGAGCAATTTTCATGCGTCTTTCGAACTCGAGCTTTGAGAGTGTGCGCTTCTCAGCGAATGTGGTGTTTTTAGCGGCAACGAGAGCTTCTTGAGTGATCAGGCCATTGCTGAACAACTCTTCTTGGCGAGCATCAATGATCTCAGTCGAAGCGAGGACACTTTCTTGCAAGGCGATGCGCTGATCGAGGATCGCGAGCTGCTTGTAAGCCGAGTCAACTTGGTTGCGAATCTTAAGGTCGAGCTTCTCGCCCTCGAGCTGGACGATGCGAGCCTTGGACTTCTCGATTGATAGTTTTGAGGCGTAACCGAAGCCAATCCCGTCAAAACTAACAAATGACCAGCGTGCCGAGCTCACCATGAACTGAGCAGCGTTGTACTGGAATCTGTTACTGATAAGTTCGTTCGAGTTATTGAGGGCGAGCACTGCTGCATCTCTTGAATTCTCCGGAAGAGATTCACGGCCGTCTTCTGGTAAGTCACCGAGTACGAGTTCCTCAGATGGATCGCGGTTGGTGGCGATCAACATGGCCTGTTTCTCAATAAGGAGCAAAGTCTCAAGCGCGTAGATGTCTTGCTCGTGCTGAAGAAGCTGACGTTGAGTCAAATAAACCACGTTCGCATTATCCACACCAAGATCTTGCTGAGCGCGAGCCGCTTCATACACATCGCGGATAAGATTTTGCTGCTGCTTCATGTTCGTGAGGAGGTCTTCGTAGTGCTTGATGCTGATGTAGTTAAGGGTCAAGCCTTCGAGGATGTTAAGCTTGATGCCTTCGGTGGTGAACTTCTCGGCCACGGCAAGTTCTTGGCTGCCTTGATAGACGAACCAGTCAGAAGGAGTGGGTACCACAGATTGTAAAATAGCGAGTGTGGCGTTGACGTTGATGAGCTGAATATTCGCCCCTGGCAAAAACTCTCCACGTGCTACGCCGATGTTTTTTTGCGCCTGGTAATACTTCTCGTACTGAATTCTTAGGTCGAGGTTTTCGGACAAGACCTCATCTCTTAACTCAGGAAGAGTGATCTCCGTGGCTGCGAACGAGCGCAAGCCAATGAGCAACAGGCCGATGATAAAAGAGCTTCTAATCAGGTTAGTCCACATGCGAGGGGGTCCTATCGTTTGAGATTGTTACTTCAAAACCAAATATTTATTGCGCGCTTCTACCTCAGGTTTAACGCTTTGGGTAAGTTAAAATTACGTGAACTTACATTTGTGTAAGTTTTATTGACCACTTGCGCCTAAATCGAGCCGGGGTCTATAAATTTCTCTTAGTTTCTGCCACTTACCTTTGAACTCAGAGGCCCCCTGAATCCAAACAAAGTCAGGTTGCGCCCCGTCCTGCCATTCCCCACCCAGAATTTCGCCGTCTTTATCAAGGTCCAGCCAGTACTGGTAGCGACTATCGAGGTACTCGGCTTGCGGCGTGCCAATCACCGGATGAAGCTTGGGTGAGATTGCTCCCGCGTAGCGCACCTTCATCTCCACCAGCTGGCGAACGACCGTCCCGCGGGCCGAGGTCTCGAGCGGGGCCGATTGGGCCAGCATGAAGGATTCATAGGATACGGCGACGTGATTCCAAACCTCACGGAAGCGTGTCACATCAGCGACGAAGCTTTCGCCCAGCAGTCCCAGTCGATTGGTGACGATGACGTGAAAAGCTCCCGCATTCAAATCCCAGCAACGAGCGCGGTTGGCCGGCGCTTGCGCGTCTTCGGGATCCACGTAACAGCGCTCGCCTACGAGAGTCGCTTTTGAGGGTGCATCCTTAGCGTAGAAATACGCGAGCAAAGCCGCCACATCACTGGAGTAGAACGTGACTTCGATGCCGTCGCGATTCGTCAGCACGACGTTCTCTGGCTCAGCGTGATTCATGGCCGCAGCTGTGTAGCCATGACAGATGCCATGCCAGTTATTCTCGTTAGGTGAAACTTGCGAGAAAACTCTCTTCACCGTCGGATAGCGGTACTCACGGTTAAGGATGTCGTACTTCTCCGCAGGAGAAAGCTGGTTGATCTCGGCCTGGGACAGCTGTTTAAGCTGCGCAAGACCGGGTGATTTGTACTTAAAGTTTTGTGGATCAGAGGCGCTCCAACGATGGGCTATGCCGCCGACGTTGTTATTCCAGTGATACCCGGGCCATGCCAAGGAAGGATCCCCCACTTGACCCTCTAAGGGGAGCTTACTGAGCTTCACATCCAGCTTTCCCAGACGAAGCGGACTGTTACGAGGATTCCAGCCCTGCGCCAGGGCGCTGGCCGCGGACATACCAAAAACCAAAATGGAGCAAAAGACGGGGTTCTTCATGGTGAAGATAACTAAGGAAAAGGCGCGACCTTAGCAATCCAAAACCAAGACTATGTAGAAAATTCCTAAGATGTGAATGCTGGCGTAAAAATACGGTACAAGGTTAACACATGAAAAACATATTAGTGACCGGTGGCGCTGGCTACATCGGCTCGCACCTCCTCAATCAGCTCAAGCAGTATCCGGAGTACCATCCGGTGGTGGTGGATAATCTCTCCACTGGAAAACGCGAATCCATTCTCCACGGTGAGTTGCACGTAGGCGATGTGGCCGACACAGCATTCATGGCCAAGCTGTTTGAAAAGTACGCCTTCGCAGGCGTGCTTCACTTCGCGGGAAGTGTCGTGGTCCCTGAGTCAGTATCTGATCCGCTGAAGTATTACGAAAACAACACGGCCAATACCCTTAAGCTTTTATCTCTCATCGCACGCTTCAAAACACCCGCGATGATTTTTTCTTCCACAGCTGCGGTCTACGGCAACCTTGCCGATGGTGTTGCCCATGAAGAGACTCCCACACGCCCAGAGAGCCCCTACGGTCGCACGAAGTTGATGTCCGAGTGGATGCTGCAAGACATGGCCCAAGCGATGCCGAGCTTTTCGTACATCGTGCTCCGCTACTTCAACGTTGCAGGAGCAAGTCTTGACGGACACATTGGCCAGTCGACGCCCCAAGCGACGCATCTGTTGAAAGTGGCCTGCGAAACGGCGGTTGAGAAACGCGCGCAAATGCAAATCTTCGGCACTGACTATCCCACCAAAGACGGCACCTGCATCCGTGACTTCATCCATGTCGATGATCTGGCGCGGGCCCACATCGCCGCTCTAAAATACGTGCTCACAGAAAAGAAATCCCAGACCCTCAACTGTGGCTACGGACATGGCCACACGGTCAGCGAAGTCATCAAGGCGGTCAAAAAACTCAGCGGCCGTGACTTTCCGGTTGAACTCGCCCCTCGTCGCCCCGGCGACTGCGGTGTGGTGATGAGTAAAGCAGATAAGATCAAAACGCTGCTTGGCTGGGAGCCGCAACATGATTCGTTGGATGTGATTGTAAAGAGCGCACTCGAGTGGGAAAGAAAACTTAAATAAGCTTCTTTAACTTCTCGTCGAGTTCGCGCTCGAAGGTTTCGTATTGAAACTTTTCATTCTTCAGCAAACGCTCACTTTGAAAAATCTTATAGCGATCGCTGAGAACTTGAATCCACGTCTGGAGTTCGGCGCCTAAGGCATCTTCTTTTTCGGCCCGTGCGGCGATGACCAACAGTTTACGATAGGTCTCGAGGCCTTGCGCCGCCAGCATGAACCGCACTGTCGGGCGTACACGACCATCTGCGAGCGGTAACCACGCCGACACATCCCCCTCTCTGCCATCGAGCTCGAGGTAAGGATAGTTATTCACTGCCTGCCAATCGAGGTAATGAGACAGGCCTGCGCGAGCAGCGAGGAAAAGTCCCACGCCGAAACCAAACCGCGGATCATCGAAATTTCCGGGCGCACCGTTGTAGGCCCCCCACTGATGGCCTTGTCGCTGCCAGATCTTAAGCTTCCAGCTATCGGCCTTGGTGTAGAAGCCCACGTTCAAGTTTTGATTGAAATCGTCGGCGCTCTCCTCGGCCATGCTCGAGAATGCGCTCAAGGGAATGCTTGGAAAAATCTTACGTAATCGTTTTCGTAGTTCTGTGTCTGCCGCAAGACGATTTTGGTAACCACTCGGTTCGTCACTAAACGTCAGCACGACCTTCGGAGATTTTTTATTCTGCTCGGACACCCGCTTATTAAGAATTTCTGCTTCCCGCTCAGGGATATCGCCAGCGCCGGCCAGGAACGCTCCCCCATAGGTATACGCCGACAAGAATCCGAGTTCGCCGGCCGTTCGTAGAACTTCTGCAAGTTCGTTCTCGTCTGCTGGTAGAGCGCTGAAGGCGGTGAAGCCGGAGCGGGCCATGAGTTTCAAAGCTGAGAGACGAATTTGCTGATGATATTTTTTTAGTGCTGGGTCGTCGAAATAGGCCGGAGGTAGCGGCGCAAGTTGGAAAAAGCCGACCGAGACCTGTGCCTTAGGAAGCTGGTAATTGTGAACCTCGAGCGTCACGGGAATCGTGTGCTCGACTTGACCCTGCAGTTTTACGCTTCCCTTCCAGGCCCCCGTTGCCCAAGACTCTGTGATCGGTAATGTGAGCCACAGATAATTCACCGGGGAGTTTAGTGTGAGCTCCTGGTCAGCTTCGATGAGCACCTTTCCGACACGCTCGAAAGTTTCATGGTTCATGTCGATGGCCACATCGTGGGCCTCAACGACGAAGAGTTCTAAGGGGATCTTCAAGCGCTGTCCTGAACCATGGACGAATTCACTCACGCTCCAGCGATATTTTCCTGCGGGCACCTGAAGCAATTGCTGGGGACGAGTTCCCTTGCCACCCGCAAACTTCAGCTCGCGGCGAGATCCCAGTGCTTGATTGGGAGAAAGACGAACTCCCGTGGCGATAACACCTGCGGTTTTCGCAGGGGCCACTCCCCGTGTGATTCGACGGGCCTCACGTTGCCATTGCTCAGATTCAAAGTCGCGCAGCTTTTGGCGAAACCCGAGGGCCGCAGTCGACGCACTCGCGGGCCACACCAGAAGGCGATTGAGCGACACACCCGTTGCATCACCCTCGAACTCAAATACGGCATGACCCGCCGTCACCTCAAACTCAAACTCGAGGGGCGCAAACAGCGCCGGAAAAAGTGTGTCGTAGAGAGTTTGAGAAACGGGTTTAGGTTCCATGAACTGCAAAAGGTCTTTGAGATAAGCGTCGCGGTTAGAGCGCGTCTCAAGACGCAGCGGTTTCTGGTTGAGTTGCACAAACCGACGTTTCCAAAACGACGGATCCCAGTACCCCATGCGATTCCAAATGAGCTCTCCGCGATACTGACCATTCGGGAGGTCTACGCGAAAACTTCCGTTCAACACGCCGATGCTCCCACGCAGACTGGTGGGTGCATAGATCGCATCTTCGCTGCGCCAGAACCGAGCACCGTCCAAAAAACCGAATCCCTTGCTGCTGGAGTATGTGTCACTTTGAAGCACACTCGTGAGCGGTGAGAGACCCTGCAGGGCCTCGACGGTAAAATCGAGCGCCTTCATCTCTTGTGGAATGTTCAGCGATGGCTTTTTGACGAGCTGAATGTCATCCACGAAAAACTGGGTATTGCTCCCTTCAACATGGATAAAAAAGTTGCTGAGTTTTTTGAGATTGATGGGGCGCTGATGACGATGGGAGCCGCGCTCCCCGAGCCACTGAGTCAGGGAGAACGTCAGCACATTCCATCCCGGGGCGAGGGTTGATTTGTGGTTCAGCTTCGTCCAGTAATCCTTCGAGTCCCCATCGGCCAAGGTGAGATAGAAAACAGCGGGCGCCCCGCTCGGATTACTCACCTTCAACTGAATCTGATCAAAACCGCTCCAGTCGCCACCACGCAACTGGGCCACGTTAAAATCGTAGAACTTGCCAGGGCGAATGGCGCCGACGGGATTTCCATTGGTGGCTTTCACCACATCTAGAGAGTGCGACTTGCCGGAAAAATCCACGAGCATGGCTGGCGCCGCCCAAGCCGCGCAGATAAAGAAAAAAACCGCGGCGATCATAGCAGACGGCCCAAGATGGAAACGAGCTCAGGGCGTTCGATGAAATCGTAGTGAGTTCCTTCGATCTCGAAGGTGGCAATCTTACCCTGCACGACCTTCCCCCAACCCATCACGGGATCGCTGTACCAACCTTTCTCTTGCATCTTGGCACGGATAATACAGATGTCGCCTGTGTAGGTTTTAGGACGGTAAAGACGAAGGGCGCGGTAGTTGGCTTCTTCAAGATCGAAGAGCACGATATCGAGCGGAACCTTTTTGAGGTTCAACGCCAGCAAGGCCTTGCGCACAGAAATGGCGAGCGTCTTGAGTCGATAGAGGAGACTTTGCTTCAGACGACGAACGATTGAGCTGTCCGCGGGATCGGGTGTCTTGATCACAACATCAGGTCCGAAGGTATCAAACATAATAATGTTTTGGATGCTTTCACCCTGCGCGATCAGCTGCTGGGCCACTTCGAAAGCGACAGTTCCGCCCATCGAGCCGCCAGCAAGAAGATAGGGACCGCGAGGTTGTATTTGGCGAATCTCACTGGCGTAGGCCTTGGCCATTTCTTCAATCGTTTCGATGAAGGGCTCTTTTCCGTCAAGGCCGCGTGACTGGACTCCGTAAAGTGGCCGCTGGTCTTTCACTGCAGGAATGAGCGTAACGTAATTCATGACGTTCCCACCGACACCATGAAAACAGAACAACGGTGTGCCGCTGCCCGAAAGCGAGATCGGCACAAGCGAGCGAAGCGTTGTGGTGGGGAGCACTTGCGGTTGGGTCAATTTTTTAAAATCTGCGAACACGGGATTCTGAATTAGGGCAGCAAGGCCCAGATTCAAAGAAAAGACTTTGTTCACTTCAGTGATCAAACTCACGGCCAGCAGCGAGTTGCCGCCTGCCTCAAAAAAATTGTCTGTGTCTTTCACTTGCGCCAGACCCAGTGTGCGCTGCCAGATTTGAGCAAGATCAGGGCCACTGACGATAGCAGTATCGATCATCTTAAATGGCACCAACGACTTGCGATCAACTTTGCCATTGACCGTCAGAGGAACCTTCGAGATTCGTGTGTAATGTGAGGGCACCATGTACGTCGGCAACGACTGCTTAAGCGCCATCGCCAGTGCCGTGAAGTCCACGGCTCCTACGACATGGGCCACGAGGCGCGTATCATTTTGACCGAACTCTTGGCACGCCACCACGGCCGCTTCCACTCCCGGAAATTTACGGATCTGGACTTCGATCTCTTCCAGTTCGATGCGATAGCCGCGGATCTTAACCTGGGTGTCGATTCTACCCAAGCACTCCCACTCACCGTTGGATAACTCGCGCGCCAGGTCTCCCGTGGCATAGAGGCGACCCAGGGGATGGGAAATAAAACGTTCTTGCGTGAGATCGGGACGGCGGAAGTAACCGGTCGCAAGACCAGCTCCACCGATATGGAGTTCTCCCACCTCACCCGCTGCCACAGGTCTTTTTTGTTCATCGAGCGCATAAAATTGCGTCGCCGCGATGGGTTTACCGAT